>DASPMA010000217.1:0-5143 GCA_035627335.1 Binatia bacterium | reverse complement strand
CTCTATTGGATCGGCCTCACCTTCGGAGGACACACGTGAGCTTTCGCCGCATCGAAGACGCCCCTGAGGGAATGACCGCGCTGGTTCGTGTGGACTTCAATGTTCCGGTCAAAGACGGTCAGATCACGGACGATACCCGGTTAAAGGCGGCGCTACCGACGATCCAAGCGCTGCTTGAGCGCGATTGTCTGCCCGTACTCGTCGCACATTTCGACCGTCCCAAAGGCAAGTTCGTTTCGAGCATGTCGCTCCGATTTGTAGCTGACCCGTTGAGCAAACTTCTGAAAGTGCCGGTCGCTTTCGTAGAGGAGTGCGTCGGCGACAAAGTCTGGAACGCGATCGACGCCGCGCCGCGCGGCAGCGTGATTTTGCTTGAGAACGTTCGCTTCTATCCAGGCGAGGAAGAAAACGATGCTGCGTTCGCCGAACAACTGTCCGAAAACATGGACATCTATGTCAACGACGCCTTCTCTGCCGCGCACCGCGCGCACGCGTCCACCGAAGGCATCGCTCACGTCCTCCCCGCCTATGCCGGCAAGCAAATGGAGCGCGAACTCGATGCGCTCGACTCAGCGCTCGGCAATCCCAAGCGCCCCGTGCTCGGCATCGTCGGCGGCGCCAAGGTCTCTACCAAGCTCGACCTCCTGCAGAACCTCATCGCCAAGCTCGACAAGCTCGCCATCGGCGGCGGCATGGCCAACACCTTCCTCTACGCGCAAGGCCACGAGATCGGCGGCTCGCTCGCCGAGAAGGACATGGCCGACACCGCGCGCGAAATCCTCGCCGCCGCCAAGGGCAAGTGCGAAATCCTCCTGCCGGTCGATGTCGTCGTCGCGAAAGAAGTGAAGCCGCACGCCGAAGCGCGCATTTGCGGGCTCGACGACATTCAGGCCGACGAGAAGATCCTCGATGCCGGCGAAAAGACCGTGCAGAAGCTGCGCCACGCTATGAAGCACTCGCACACTTTGATCTGGAATGGCCCCCTCGGCGTCTTCGAAGTCCCGCCCTTCGACCAAGCCACAGTCATCGCCGCTCAAGACGCCGCCGACCTCGCCAAGAACGGCAAACTCATCGCCGTAGCCGGCGGCGGCGACACCGTCGCCGCGCTGAACCATGCGGGCGTCGCCGAGGATTTCACCTTCGTTTCTACTGCCGGCGGCGCGTTCCTCGAGTGGATGGAAGGCAAGCCGCTCCCCGGCGTGGAAGCGCTGAAGCGAGCCTAGGTGCTAGTTGTAGTTTGGATTGTGGCCCTGATCGCCGTTCCTCTCGCTGCGATCAGAGCTGTTCTGTTGTGGGATTTGCTCCGCACCGGACGCTTTGTTTATCGACCCCTCAGGGGCGCAGCCGTTCCTACGACACGAGCAGAACGGCCCGGTTGGTATTGGTTTGCGATCAAAGGCCATCTCGTTTCGTTGGCTGCGTACGCCTTTCTGATTGGAGTCGGGTATTTGGACCCTGGTTCGGCAATTACAGGCTTAAGCGCCGATTCCGCGCCTTTGCAGAACTGATCTGCACCAAAAGCTGCACCTGTCGCACGTGCCGGCTTGGCGTTTTGGCGTGAGCCGGGCTAAACCCACGGCCATCCATTCAGATATCAGGGTCTTTCCAGGGGCGGAAACGTGAATCTCGAAGCATTGAACAAGGTCGCCGAAGCCATGGTCGCGCCGGGGCGCGGCATCCTGGCGGCGGACGAATCCACTGGCACCATCAAGAAGCGCTTTGACGCCATTGGCGTGGAGAACACCGAGGAGAACCGCCGCGACTATCGCGAGCTGATGTTCCGCGCCAAGGACGCGATGTCCTACGTCTCTGGCGTTATCTTGTTCGACGAAACCATTTGGCAAAACGCGCGTGACGGCGAGCCGCTGGTGAAGCTGATCACCGACGCCGGCGCCATCCCCGGCATCAAGGTTGACGAAGGCATTCGCGAACTGCAAGGCGCGCGCGGCGACTGCGTCACTTGCGGCCTCGACGGCCTGCCGGGCCGCCTCAAGAAATATCACGAAAAAGGCGCGCGTTTCGCCAAGTGGCGCGCGGTGATCGATCCGACCAACGGACGTCCCTCGTACGCCGGCCTCCTCGCCAATGCGCACGCGCTCGCCCGCTACGCCAATCTTTGTCAGGAGTTCGACATCGTGCCGATCGTCGAGCCCGAAGTGCTGATGGACGGCGATAACGACATCGATGCGACCTACGCGGTCACCGAATGGGTGCTGAAGGAAACCTTCCAGCAGCTTTATTACATGAACGTCGCGCTCGAAGGAATCGTGTTGAAGCCGAACATGGTGGTCCCTGGCAAGAAAGCCGCTAAGCAAGCGAGCCACGATGAAGTCGCGGAAAAGACCATTAAAATGCTGAAGGTCTGCGTACCGTCGGCTGTCCCCGGCATCGCCTATCTCTCCGGCGGCCAGTCCGACATCGACGCCACGGCGCACCTGAACCGCATGAACCAGATCGGCGGCTTCCCGTGGAAGATGACCTTCTCCTACGGCCGCGCCCTGCAAGCGGCGCCGCAAAAGGCGTGGAGCGGCAAAGCCGAAAACGTCAGCGCCGCGCAGAAAGCCTTCGAGCACCGCGCCCGCATGAACGGCCTCGCCAGCAAGGGCCAATGGAAGCCGGAGCTGGAAAAGGCGTAGGCCACTGCATAGAGCGCGCATCAAGGTTAGCGCGCGCAAACCAAGTCGTTTGGGAGTGCGCTTAATCCCTTCTCCGTATGCTCCCGCACAAAATCTGCGGGAGCATTGGGCGTGGGTTTGGTTTCTCTGCTGTTCAGTTTCAACGGGCGCATCAAGCGTTCGCAATACTGGCTCGGCACGATCGCCGTGAACATGGTCAATTGGATGGTCTTGTTCATGACCACCTCGGCGAACCTGGCCGCCGCGCAGGCTAAAGACCCGGCGGCGCAGCTTTCGGCGCTCGCCTCGAACAGCGCGCTCATGCTGCCGGTGTCGCTGGCCGTCACTTGGGCCGCATTGGCCATTCAGGTGAAGCGTTTCCACGACCGTGGCCAAAGCGGCTGGTGGACCCTCCTGCCGCTCGCGCCTATCGTCTTTATCATCATGAACGTGTTTACCGCGATAGGCGAAGGTTGGCCGATCGAGCGTCTGTTCTCCTCGCTCGGCATGCCCCTTCTCGCGTTCGTGGTCATTTGCATCGGCTTCTTCATCAATCTCGGCTGCCTGCCGGGCACGGACGGCCCGAACAAGTTTGGTGATCCGCCCGGCGCCCCGCCGTCGGCGCGCTTCGATCCGGCCGCGCCGAGCGGACGCCCACAGCCGCAAGCGGCCTTCTCGCTCGGCGGCGCAGACGCAGCGATGGAGCGAGCGATCGCGGAAAAGTCGCGCGTTGCGCCGGCGGTGGTGAAAACAGCGCGCCCTGCGACGGCCGGCGGCCCCGCCCCTGCCACGGCGGGCGCGCCTGCGGGGTTTGGCCGCCGCCCGGCGCGCTGACGCATTCCCGCACGCGCTCCGCGCTGCTAGCACCGGCGCATGGCGCAACGATGCCGTCTTTACCTCATCACGCCGCCTGCGTTTGAACTCGCGACCTTCTCGCGCGCGCTCGAAGATGCGCTTGCCGGCGGCGATGTCGCGGCGTTTCAATTGCGCCTCAAAGACAAGAGCGACGCGGAAGTCTTGCGCATCGGCGGTGCGCTGAAAACCATTGTGCAGCCGGCCGGCGCCGCGTTCATCCTCAACGACCGCCCCGATCTCGCCGCCAAGCTCGACGCTGACGGCGTCCATGTCGGCCAGGAAGACGCCAGCTACGCGCAGGCGCGCGCCGCGCTCGGCAAAGACAGAATTGTCGGCGTGACCTGTCACGACTCGCGCCATCTCGCGATGGAAGCAGCCGAAGCCGGCGCCGACTATGTCGCCTTCGGCGCCTTTTATCCTACCGCGACAAAAGATCCGAAAACGCACGCCGAACCCGAGCTGATCGAAATCTGGAGCGAAATCGCGGAAACGCCCTGCGTCGCCATCGGCGGCATCACGGTCGAGAACGCCCCGCCCCTCATCGCGGCCGGCGCCGACTTCCTCGCCGTGTCCGCCGGCGTCTGGAACCACGCCGACGGCCCGCGCGCCGCCGTCGCCGCATTCAATGCGCTGTTCGACGTCGCTGCGAGATAGACGGAACGGCGCGCAGCACGCCTCGTTCACTCCTGAAAACCGACAAATTCAGGAGGACGTCATGGCGCAGAGACTTGCCGGCAAGACAGTCGCGGTGCTGGCGACAGACGGGTTCGAACAATCGGAACTCACCGATCCGGTGCAGGCGCTCAAAGACGCCGGCGCGGAGGTGCATGTGGTGTCGCCGAAACCAGGCCAGATCCAAGGCATGAAGCACGACGAAAAAGGCGACGAGGTCCGCGTCGACAAAACGCTCGCTGAAGCCGCCGAGGCCGACTACGACGCGCTGGTTCTGCCGGGCGGCGTCGCCAATCCCGACAAGCTCCGCCTCGAGCGCGAAGCCATCGCCTTCATCCGCCGCTTCGTTGAAGACGGCAAACCCATCGCCGCCATCTGCCATGGGCCATGGACGCTGATCGACGCCGGCGGCGTCGCGAGCCGGCGCATGACCTCATGGCCGTCGCTGAAGAACGATCTGAAAAACGCCGGCGCGCAATGGGTCGATGAAGAAGTCGTCGTCGACAACGGTCTCGTCACCTCGCGCAAGCCAAGCGACCTGCCCGCCTTTTGCGCGAAGATGATCGAAGAAATCGCCGAAGGCCGTCACGCCGCCCACACGCATAGCTTCACCGGCGGCGAAACCGAGAACCGTCCGCACTAAATACAAAGCCGCAGAGCGCGCCGCCCTCCGGCCGCGCATAAAACTCACGCCTTCCTCGGCTGCGATTGCCCCGCCACCCAGACGTAGCTCACCAGCAACAACGCCGCGAACAGCGCCAGGCCCACCCATGGGCCAAGCGCAAATCCATCCGGCGCAATCGCGATCGGCGCGGGATTGTTCGTCGCCACGATCAGGCCGGCATTGAGGATGCCCAGCAAGCTCTCGCCGACGATGAACCCGCACGCAAGCAACACGCCGAACCGCTTGGCCATCTCGCCATTCTCGCGCTTCTCGACCGCGCGATTGTAGAACCAGCCAATGATCGCGCCGGCGACGACCGGCGTCGTTACGTCCTGCG
>DASPMA010000216.1:0-4014 GCA_035627335.1 Binatia bacterium | reverse complement strand
AAACTGTACTCAGCGAAATCCGGGAACGGCGTCGGGTCGATCATCAACCGCCCCTCGCCTTCCACGGCGAGCCCGGCCCCCGGCGCACCATAGAGGAAGTCAGCCTGCACATTGATCGGCCGCGTTTGTCCGCTGCGCAGCACGGACTCGTTGGCTTCGATCTGCACACGCAAGCGCTGCGGCACGAAGTCTTCGACCGACCAGCTTACATTGCCCGCGACAGCTTCCTGGCCGTCCACCAGCAATTCCGCGCGCCAAACGCCGCGCGGCGCCGAACGGTCGACTTCGATATTCTTGGCGATCGCGCCGCCATCGACGGCTTCCGTCATGCGGATGCGCCGCGCTTCGGTGCCGTTCGGGCGATAAACGACGAGCGTCGAGGGACGATCCGAAATAGCGCGGCCCACCTGATCGCGGATAAGGCCGATCAAGCGCACGCGTTCGCCGGGGCGATAGATGCCGCGCTCGGTGTAGAGATATGCGTCAATGTCGGCGGGCGCGTAGCGGCCGTCGACGCCGCGGTCGGAGAGATCGAGCGATGGGCGCTGCAAGTCGAGCGCGGTGAAGTCGCCTTCCGCGCCATACGCCATCACATAGCGTGCGCGCGCGGGACCATCGCCGTTCACCAGCGCATCGGCGAAGTGCACACGGCCTTCGCGGTCTGTTCGGGCGCGCGCAAGCTCTTCGTTATTGTGCGCGATCAGCGTAACGGTCGTGTTGGCGAGCGGGCGCGCCGTGCGCAGCGAGCGGACGACCACGTCGATGCCGGTGGCGCCGGAGAAGGTTTGTAGCGCCATGTCCGTATAGAGGATCCAGCGATAGGAAGAGGCCGGAGATTCGCTCTCGCCCTGCCCGCGCTGTCCCGCGCCCGGAGAAGCATCGCGCACCTTCACCACATACGCGCCCGGCCGCAATTCGCGCAGCGCCGCGCCAAGTGCGAACACAGTCGTCACCGCCGTATTGCGCAGGCTGCCGTTGGCGACGTCGATTTCGCCTTCATAGACTTGCACGCCGACGTCTTCGCCGGCGCTGTTGAAGCTCCAATAGCCCCAGCCGCCTTCGTCATTGCTCTCGCCTTGCGCGAGATAATGTTGCGACAGGATGCGGTCCGGCACGCGCAGCACTTCGACGCCAAGGCGCGAGACGTTCACCGTTTCAATCGCGATGCCGTCAGCTTCCGAACGCGGCAGGATGATGCCCGAGCCGGCGAAGCCGACATAAGACGGGCGATCGCCGAAGGTGAGCGTGAAGGTCTCGTCGTATTCCGTGCGTTCGCCTGAAGCGGACGGCAGGCCTTCGCGCACGGTGACTTGGCGTTCGGGTTCGAACGGCAAGCCGCTCAAGCACAACAGATTGCCGGAGACGTCGGTTTGGTACGTCGTCGCCGGATCCATCACGAGATAGTCGGCATAGTTGATCGATGCGTCGGTCGAGAGGTTCTGCGAGAATTCGAGACACGCGCGCGGTTCGGCCTGGTTCATTTCCGTCCGAAGTCGGACGAACGCCATGCCGTCGACTTGCGGCAAACCTGCGCGCGGCGCGTCCGCGCTGCGCGCCGCGCCACCGGCGCCGATGGAGCCGAGCGCAGCGAAATCGAACGCCGGAGCGCCGGTGGACATGCGGCCCAGCGCGGCGCCGCCCCACAGACCGATGAGGAGGGCCACGGAGGTGGACAACACCACGACGCGGTTGGCGACGGCCCAGTCGCGCGCGGGCTTTGCCCACGCCCAATTGAGCTTACGTGGGTCGAGGCGCTCTGCGAGCGCTTTCCAATCGAAGGCCATGCGGCGCGTCTCCCATCCCGCCCGGGACAGCCACATGCTTGCCCGAGGCTCGCGCAGGGAACAAGCACCATTAAATTTCGGCAAAGTTCTGTCCGAGCCCGCAGTTGCGGCCCCTGCAGCGGCGTGTTTCAACAGCTTTCAAGAAAAATGACGCGGGCGGCGCCTTCCGCCACGCGCGGGAGGACGTCGATGAGCGAAGCTGCCGCCAAGCCTGGCTATCCGGCCATGTCGATCGAGCAGGCGCACGCCATCCTTGGCCAGCCCGGGAGCATGCTCGAAGTCGGGGAGGCAGAAATCCGCGGCGTCCGGATGAAGATCTGGAAGAACGCCCCGCCGACCTTGCGTCACGTCTTCGATATCGGGGCAATGTTCGCGGCGCGCGACCACCTCGTATTGGACGACGAGCGCGCCACCGTCGGTCAAACCCGCGCCGCCGCCATCGCCTTCGCCCGCCGGTTGATCGACGACGGCGTGAAGCCGAGCGACCGGGTCGCCATCGTCATGCGCAACTTGCCGGAATGGCCTGTCGCTTTTTGGGCTGGTGTGCTCGTCGGCGCCATCGTGACGCCGCTGAACGCCTGGTGGACCGGACCTGAGCTGGAATATGGGCTGCAGGATTCCGGCGCGTCGATCGTCATCGTCGACAACGAGCGCTACGAGCGCATCCGCGAGCACCTGGCGAACTGCCCGGACGTGCGCAAAGTGTACGTCTCGCGCGCAAAAGAAGAGATTGCCGATCCGCTGGTGACGCGCCTGGAGAGCGCGATCGGTTCGGTCTCTGCCTGGAGCAGTCACAGCGGCGGCGCAGCACCTACGGGAGACGATGCGCCGTTTCCGCAGATGAAGCCGGATGACGACGTGGCGATTTTCTACACGTCGGGCACGACCGGAAAGCCCAAGGGCGCGGTGATCTCTCACCGCAACATCATCTCCAACATGTTCAACGCCGCGAACGCCCAAGCGCGCTCTTTCCTGCGCCGGGGCGAGGCGCCGCCTGCTCCTGATCCAAGCTTGCCGCAGAAAGCGTTCTTGTTGTCTGTTCCGTTCTTCCACGCCACGGGCTGCTTTGCGATCATGCTCCCCGCGCTGATGGGCGGACACAAACTCGTCATGCAGCGCCGCTGGGATGTCGATCAGGCGTTGCCGCTGATGGAGAAGGAGCGCGTCACCAATTTCGGCGGCGTGCCAACCATCGCCTGGCAAGTGCTCGAACATCCGCGCATCGATGAGTACGACCTGTCTTGCGTCGAAGGCGTGTCCTACGGCGGCGCGCCCGCCGCGCCCGAACTTGTCAACCGCATCCTCGCGCGCTTTCCGAAAGCGCTGCCCGGCCAAGGCTGGGGCATGACGGAAACGTCGGCGACCGCGGTGTCGAACGGCGCGGAAGATTATCAGCGCAAGCCAGCCTCAACGGGCGTCGCCTCCGCGACCGGCGAACTGCGCATTGTCGGACCGGACGGAAAAGATTTGCCGCGCGGCGAAGTCGGCGAAATCTATTACAAAGGGCCGATCGTCGTGCGCGGCTATTGGAACAAGCCGGAAGCGACGGCCGAGACGTTCGTCGACGGCTGGGTGAAGACCGGCGATCTCGGCAAGATGGATGAGGAAGGCTTCCTCTACATTGTCGATCGCGCCAAGGACATGCTGATCCGCGGCGGCGAAAACATCTACTGCGTCGAAGTCGAGAACGCGCTTTACGAACATCCCGCCGTGATGGACGCTGCAGTCATTGGCAGGCCGCACCAGGCGCTCGGTGAAGAACCGCTCGCGGTAGTGCATCTAAAGCCCGGAATGAACGCGGCCGGCGATGAACTCCGCCACCACGTGGCGCAAAAGCTCGCCGCGTTCAAAGTGCCGGTGGATGTTATCTTCTGGCCGACAACGCTGCCGCGCAACGCCAATGGCAAGATCGTAAAAAAAGAACTGAAAACGCAGATCGAAAAGCCGGCGTTCTGAGCGTCCTGAATCTGGCTTGAAACCTTTGCCCCTGAAGCGCAGTTTGCCTTCAGGAGCCAAGGCCATGACCAAGATCGTCTACGAGATCATCCAGCACGACCATGGCTGGGCGTTCAAGCTGGGCGACACGATCTCGCAATCATTCCTGACGCACGAGGCGGCTTACAACGCCGCCAAGCGCGTGGCGCTGGAGCAAATGCGGCCAGGCGAGACAGCCGGCATTTCCTGGGAGGACGAGCGCGGGCGCTGGCACGACGAAATCTCGCCGGGCGAC
>DASPMA010000215.1:0-5335 GCA_035627335.1 Binatia bacterium | reverse complement strand
GGCTTGAGCGTGTAGTGCATCAACCCCGCCGCGCGGCAGCGCTCGATGGCGCCGCGCTCCTCCTGAGCGATCAGCGCGATCACGGCGCGCGCGCTGCGTTGCAGCGCCTGGATCTCCTCCCCGTCAGCATCTTCGCGCCAGTCGAACAGGATCACATCCGGCGCATCGTCGAGCGCGACCGGAAGCGCGCCAAGCGATTGCGCTGACGCACGCAACGCCTGCGAGAGGACCGCCGAGCGGCTGGCGATGCCGATGCGCACATTTCCCAGCGTACCCGCCTCGGCGCCCACATCGCCAGCCTGCGGCAGCGGCAACTCCACCCAGAAGCTGGCGCCATGGCCGGGCCGGCTGACAACGCCAACATCGCCGCCCATCGCCAGCGCCAGCTTTTTCACGATCGCCAAGCCCAGTCCCGTGCCGCCATGGCGCCGCGATACGCTTGCATCAGCTTGAGTAAACTCTTCGAAGATCAGCGCCTGCTTTTCCGGCGCGATGCCGGGCCCGGTGTCGCGCACGCTGAAACGGAGCCGGCCGCCCGGGCGCGGCGCAAGCTCGAGCGTGACGCCGCCGGTCTCGGTGAACTTCACCGCGTTGCCGGCAAGGTTAAACAGGATCTGCCGCAATCGCCCGTCGTCGCCCACAACTTTCCCGGGCGAACCCGCGCGGATGGTGACAGCGATTTCCAACTGCTTCTCGCGCGCCTTCGGCGAAAGCAGCTCCGCCACGTCCTGCATGATCGCTTCAGGATCGAACGGGGCGGATTCAAGCACGACGCGCCCCGCTTCCAAGCGCGAGTAATCGAGAATCTCGGTGATCAGGTCGAGCAGCAGCTCGCCCGATTGCTTGATAGCGCCAACATAAGTCTTCGCGTTCGGCTCAAGCTTGCCGCCGAGCTCTAATAATCCGGCCATGCCGAGAATGCCGTTGAGCGGCGTGCGCAATTCGTGCGTTAAAGTGGCGAACAGCGTCGTCTTCGAACGCAGCGCTTCTTCCGCTGCGGCCACGTGGCGGGTGATGTCGCGCGCGATCGCCAGATGGGAACCATCCGGCAGCACGCGCTCGACCCATTCAAACCGGCGCCCGTCCGGTGTCGGCGCATCGAAGCGGCGCTCGCCGTTCTCGAACTCGGGCGTTGCGGCGCGCCCCCAAGGCGGACGCTGCGGCCCGACCCAATGGCGGATTGTCGCGCGAAACGCCGGATTGGCGCGCAAAAGCGAGCCGTCCGCCGCCAAGATCGCGATCGGATCCGGCAGTGCGTCGAACGCATCGAACGCATGAACCGCGGCAGGCTCCGCCATGCCCCGATCAAGCGCGCCGCCGGTTAAGAAACCTTAGCGAAACCGCCCTGGTCTGCGCCGGCCCATTGCCTTTTCAGGCTGAGCGCTTCCGCCACATGTATGCGGCGCACCGCGTCCGAGCCGTCGAGGTCGGCGATGGTGCGCGACACTTTCAGGGTGCGGTGATAAGCGCGCGCCGACAGCGCAAGCGATTCTGCCGCCTTCGACAAGAGTGAGGCGCCCGGCGCGTCGGGCGCGGCCACCTTCTCCAGCGCTTGCAGATCGAGCACTGCGTTCAGGCCGCAAGCGCGCGATCCTTGCGCCTCACGCGCACGCATTACGCGCGCAGCCGCCTCGGCCGTGCCTTCAACAGGCGGTGGTAGCGCGAGATCCGCTGCCGTCACCGGCGGCACGTCGAGTTGAATGTCGATTCGATCGAGCAGAGGCCCCGATAACCGCGCTTGATATTCCACCGCGCAGCGTGGTCCGCGCCGGCACGCGCCCGCGCCCGGTCCTCCGCCGCAGCGGCAAGGATTCATCGCCGCGGCGAGCAAGATGCGCGCAGGATAGGTGACATGGTGATTGGCGCGCGCGATCAGCACCTGCCCTGTCTCAAGCGGCTGCCGCAGCGCGTCGAGCGCTTGCTGGGAAAATTCAGGCAGCTCGTCCAGAAACAACACGCCCTGGTGCGCGAGCGAGATTTCCCCCGGTTTAGCGCGCAAACCGCCGCCGACCAGCGCCGCCATCGACGCGGAATGATGCGGCGCGCGGAAGGGCCGCGTGCGCGTCAATTGTCCACGCTCCAGCAAGCCCGCCACCGAATGCAGCATCGAGACTTCGAGCAATTCCTCGCTCGACAACGGCGGCAGCAATCCCGGCAAACGCTGCGCCAGCATCGATTTGCCCGCGCCCGGCGGGCCGACAAACAAGATGTTGTGCGCGCCCGCGGCCGCAATCTCCAACGCGCGTTTGGCTTGCTCCTGTCCGCGCACGTCGCGCAAATCCGGCACGGCGCCCCCGGCGATGAGATCGCCGCGCTCGGGCGCCTTCAGCGCCGCGCCGCCGCGGAAATGATTGATAAGGGAAAGCAGCGACGGCGCCGCGATCACCTCGCCGCCGGCCCAAGCCGCTTCTGAGCCGCACGCTTCTGGGCAAATAAACGCCATGCCCATCCCGTGCGCCGCCATCGCCGCAGGCAACGCGCCCGGCGCCGGCGCAAGCGCTCCGTCCAAACCCACTTCGCCGAAGCACACCACACCGTCGAGCGCGTCGTGCGGCAGCGCGCCGATCGACGCCATCATCGCCAGCGCAATCGGCAAATCGTAATGCGTCCCCTCTTTCGGCAAATCGGCAGGCGCGAGGTTCACCACCAAGCGTCCGGCCGGAATAGCCAATCCGATCGAGGCAAAGGCTGCGCGCACACGTTCGCGCGCCTCTGAGATTGCCTTATCCCCAAGCCCGACGATCACGATCCCGGGCGTCCCGCCCGTCAGCTGAGCCTGGACCTCAACGCGGCGGGCCTCGAGCCCGGCGAACGCCACGGTCGTCGCATTAGCGCACGTCTGCATGCATGCCCCGCCTTTATCCACAGACCGGGCCTGAGATCGTACAGAATTAGAACAAATGCGCAACAGAAATCGAACATCCGCGCGCGATCTGCGAGTAAGCCGTACGTTACTCCCGGACTGCGCCGCTTGTCATCGCATAACGAAAGCGCCGCAGCGCCCTCAATAATTGCTGGCCGGCGACTGGTCTCTTACGGGCGGCCCGCTGCGGAACTCCGGGCTTGCCGTGGCCTGAGCGTAATAAGGCTGCGGCGGCGTGCGCACCTGCACGAAGGACACCACCCGCCGCACCCCAGGCACGATGCTGGCGATCTCGGCGGAGCGCTGCAGCTCGTGGTCGCTGCGCGCGGTGCCCATCAAATAGACGTTGCCGTGGAAGGTCTCGATATTGATGTTGATCGCGCGCACCGACGGGCTTGCCGTCAAGCGCGTGCGGATTTGCGCGGTGATGAGTTCGTCTTGCGCGCTTCGAACGAAGCCCGAGCGCGGCCCGACGAAGATTTCGTTATAAACGTTATGCACGGTGCCGACGCTGCGCGCGATCGTTTCCGCAGCTTGGCGATGCTCCGCCGTCGGCGCGGCGCCCGACAGCAACAGATTGCCGTTGGCGACTTCAACGTCCACTTCAGCGAACGCGGCGCCGTCGGCCGCCATCAGACGCATCTTCACCTGGTTTGAGGCCGCTGCGTCATCGATGCCTTCGCCGATCGTGCGGTCCTGCATCGCATAGACGCCGACGCTGGCCGCCGTGCCGATGGCCGCGGTCATGCAGCCGCTGACGCTAACGGAGGCCCCAAGAACACAAAGGATGGCGAATGCACGCATGGCGGGCGGAGTGTGCTCCTGCGGCGTTTCCGTCGGCTTAAGATCAGCCTACCCGCTGCTCGTCAAACCATGCGGCTCGTTCATGCCGCGGCAACAAACCTGAACCAATCACTACCAGATCGAAGCGGATTGGCGCGGCGTGCAAGCGCCAACGTCCCGCCAAGGCCTGCGCGGCGCGCGCAATGCGCTGTTGGGCCATCGGCGTCACCGCATACGCGCCGGCCTCGTACGTATTGCGCGCCTTCACTTCGACGATGACGAGCACGCCATCCTTCCACGCCGCCAAATCCACTTCGCCATATGGCGTGCGCACGCGATGGCCAAGAATCCGATAGCCCTTGCAGATCAGGTAGAGCATCGCCGCCCATTCGGCGACGCGGCCCCGCCGCTCGGCGCGCTCGCGCCTCATGTGCGATCCTTCAGGGCAATCGCGCGCGCGTAGGCGCGTTTGCGCGGCACGCCTAAATTCTGCGCGGCCCGCGCCGCCGCTTCCTTGGCGCCCTGATCGAGAATCCCGGCCAGAAAGCCATCGAGCTCCTCGTCGCTCACCTCGCCCTTGGGCAAAGGCGGCGCCACCACGATTACAATCTCACCCTTCGGCGCGCCTGCGCTCTCATAATGCGCCGCAAGTTCATGCAGCGTTTCGCGCCGCGCTTCCTCGAACAGTTTCGTCAGTTCGCGCGCGACCGCGGCGGTGCGCGCGCCAAGCACTTCACCCATGTCTGCGAGCGATTCCGCCAAACGCGGCCCGGTCTCGTAGAAGATCAGCGTCACATTCATATCGGCCAATTCTTCCAACGCTGCGCGCCGCGCGGCGTGCTTGGCCGGCAGAAATCCGGCGAACAGGAATCGGTCCGTCGGCAATCCCGACACCACCAGTCCCGCCAGCAGCGCCGACGCCCCTGGGATCGGGAACACGCGATGGCCTGCCTCGATCGCCGCGCGCACCAGCTTGAAACCTGGATCCGAAACCAGCGGCGTTCCCGCGTCGGAAATTAGCGCCACGCTTTCGCCCGCCTCAAGCGCGGCCAAGATTTCGCCGCGCGCCGTTTCTGCATTGTGCTCATGGTACGAACCAAGACGGGGCTTCAGCCCATACGCATCCAGAAGTTTCCGCGCCACGCGCGTGTCTTCGGCGTAAACGCGCCGCGCGGCGCCGAGCACATCCAGCGCCCGGAGCGTGATGTCCCGGAGGTTTCCGATGGGCGTCGACACCACATAAAGGCCCGCTTCCAAAGGTGGACTGGGCTGGCGGGCGCCGATACGGTCCGGCGCGGCTTTTTCGGGGATACTCATGGTTCTCAAATCATCGGCGCGCGCGCGGCTTGCGCCAAGCTTGAAGACGGGCGCGGCGATCGGCCTTGCGGCCTTCATGGCCGCCTGCGCCACCGCCCCCGCGCCCGGACCGAGCCCGACTAGCCCGAGCACTCCTGCGGCCCCGCCCGAAGCGCAAGTGCAGACCCGGGACGGCGTTACCCCCCCGTTCATGCGCGGGCGAGACATCGTGCGAGTTGGCCTGTTGCTACCCTTCTCCCTCCGCCCGCAGGAAGCGACCGCGCTCTACAACGCCGCCGAACTCGCGCTCTTCGATCATGGCAATCAGGGAACGCTGCTCATCCCGCGCGACGCCGGTTCAGATGAATCCTCCGCCAACGCCGCCGCACGCGC
>DASPMA010000214.1:0-3685 GCA_035627335.1 Binatia bacterium | reverse complement strand
TGGTGAAGGTGAAGCTCTCCGGCAAGAACGCGATGGTCGGCCTCACGATCGATCCCTCGCTTATGAGCGACGACCGCGAAATCCTCGAAGACCTGATCAAGGCCGCCCACGACGACGCGCGTCGCAAGCTCGAAGACGCGCAGAACGAAGAAATGAAAGGCCTCAGCGGCGGCCTCGGCATCCTGCCCGGCTTCAAGATGCCGTTCTAAGGGGGACATGTGAACAGACGATCTCTACTACTAGGCGCCGCAGCACTCGGCGCCTGCAGCACAATGCGCGGCGGCGATGAAAGCTTCGCGATCATTAACGCCAAAATCTATCCAGCCCCTGACGCAACGCCCATCGAACGCGGCATGATTGTCGTACGCGATGGCCGCATCGCTTCATTTGGCGCCGACATCTCCGCGCCAGACGGCGCGCGCGTCATCGACGCAGGTGGCGGCGCGGTGACTGCCGGATTCTGGAACTCGCACGTCCACGTCTTCACCCATGAGCTTCTGCACGCCGACCAGAAATCGGACGCCGAACTTACTGCGACCCTTACACGGATGCTGAACCGCTGGGGGTTCACCTCGGTGTTCGACGTCGCCTCGATCCTCTCGAACACCAACAATATTCGCCAGCGCATCCGCGCGGGCGCCGTGCTCGGGCCGAATGTCCTGACGGTCGGCGAACCGTTCTTCCCGCTGAACGGCACGCCGATTTACATCCGCGAATTCCTGCGCGCCGAGAATGTTTCGTTGCCCGAGATCGCGTCGGTGGAGCAAGCGGCCGCGCAGGCGCAACGGCAAATCGATCAAGGCGCGGACGGCCTGAAGCTGTTCGCCGGCGCCATCGTCGGCCCTCCTGTGGGCGTGCTGCCGATGCAGCTCGATGTGGCGCGTGCAGTGGTCGAGGTGGCGCACCGTGTAGGAAAGCCGGTGTTCGCCCACCCCTCGAACCTGGCCGGTTTGAACGTCGCCATAGAATCCGGCGTCGACATCCTGACGCACGCTGCTGCGATGGCGGGCGTGTGGGGGCCCGATCTCATTCAGCGCATGCTTTCACGCCGCATGGCGCTGACGCCAACGCTTGAACTGTTCGAGGTCGACCGCATGCCCGGAGAGCAGCCCGAGGCCATCGCGCGCGACGTGCAAACGGTTCAAGGCCAAATGGCCGCTTATGCGCGCGCCGGGGGCGACGTTCTGTTCGGCACTGATGTCGGGTACACGCAAAGCTTCGATACGGCGCGTGAGTTCGCCCTCATGCACGGCGCAGGCTTCGACTTCCGCGCCATTCTCACCTCGCTGACCACCGCCCCCGCCGCGCGCTTTGGCTTCGCTTCGCGCAAAGGGCGCATCGCGCGCAGAATGGACGCCGATCTGGTCGTCCTTGACGGCGATCCCGGAACCGACCTTTCCGCGCTGTCGCGTGTGCGACAAACGCTGCGCGGCGGTCAGGTCATATATGACGGGACGCAAGCCGGTTGAGCAGCATGCGCACAAAGTCCGTCACCGCGGCCCCCGAGATCGAAGCGCTGATCGCGCTTCTCTCCAAAGTGCCGGGCTTGGGGCCGCGCTCGGCGCGGCGCGCGGCGCTGCAGCTTCTGAAGAAGAAGGATCAGCTCATGATCCCGCTCGCCGCCGCGCTTAGCGAAGCGGCAGAGAAGGTGCGCGCCTGCTCCAATTGCGGCGCGCTCGACACGCAAGACCCATGCGCGCTGTGCGCCGCGCCCGACCGCGACGACGGGCTCATCTGCGTCGTCGCCGAAGTCGGCGACGTCTGGGCGCTCGAACGCGCGGGCGCGTTCAAGGGCCGCTACCATGTGCTCGGCGGCGTCTTGTCTGCGCTCGATGGCGTGCGCCCCGAGGACCTGCGCATTGCGCGGCTGATGGAGCGCGCGTCCGCGCCGGGCGTGCGCGAAGTCATCCTCGCGCTTTCAGCCACCGTCGACGGGCAAACCACGGCGCATTATCTGGTCGAGCGATTGCAGCCGACCGGCGTCGCCACCAGCCGCCTGTCTCACGGCGTTCCGGTCGGCGGCGAACTTGATCTCTTGGATGACGGAACCCTGTTCGCGGCGCTGCAAAGTCGCCGTCCGTCGTAAGCGCTGGAACACAGCGCTCAGCCGTTTGTTAGCCTGCGGTAGCCTCGCACCGTGGAGCCGTCACATGGGCTTTCTCGACCGCTTCTCCCCTCAACTGCTCAGCATTCTGCGCATCGTCAGCGCGCTCATTTTCATGGCGCACGGCACCGCCAAGCTGCTGGGCTTTCCGGCAACCGAAATGTTCGCCGAGCCGCCGCCGGCGTTCACGCTGCCCTGGATCGCCGGCGTGCTCGAACTCGTGGGCGGGGCCCTCCTGGCGCTGGGACTATTCACGCGTCCAGTGGCGTTTGTCCTCTCCGGCGAGATGGCCTTCGCCTATTTCATGGGCCACGCGCCACAAGCATTCTTCCCGGTGCAGAACGGCGGCGACGCGGCGATCCTTTATTGTTTCGTGTTCCTTTACATCGCAGCGGCCGGGGCCGGTCCGTGGGCGCTGGATCACATGCTCTTTCGCAAGAAAGCGCCCGCCTAGCCGCCCGGATGGCGCTCGATGCATTTGGTGCGCGCGCGCGTAATGCGCGGGTCCATGTTGCCTGTCTCGCGGAAGCGCGCGAGCGCCGCGTCGTATTCCTCGTAGGTCAGCGTGCGCGTGATCTGGTCCCAGGTGCAGGTGCAGACAGCGCTGGCGCTCGGGCATGACGTTTCAAAACGCGCGCGCGCCGCTTCGGGATAGGCGTTCGGCGCGCTCGGCCCGCACGCCGCCAACACCGCCGCCCCGCAAAGGGCGATCAAGCCCCACCGCATCAGCATCACTCCCGGCTCGGCAAATCTTGCCGCGCATTGAGGTTGATTATGCGCCAACAGCGTTAAGAGAGCACGCAGCCAAAGCGGTTAAGGCGGCGGCGGGTCAGCCGTCGTGGCCTCGCCTTGGCTGGCGCACTCCTCCGCATATCGCTGGATTTCGGCGTAGAGCGGATCCGCGACCTGTTCGCTTGCGGGGAGGCGCTCGAAGGCCGCGAACTCATCGGGCGCAATCTCGCGCGTGATCCGTTCCCAAGTGCATGGGCACTGGTTCGGCGCCGCCGGACGCTGCGCCTGGCACGCGCGCATGAAGTTGAGCTCGTATTGCGGCGGATAAGTCTTCGCCGCTTGCTCGCCGCAAGCGGCGAGCGCCAGCATGAGCGCGAAACAGACGAGAAGTCTCATGCCGCAGATGCATCCTCTTGATAGACGCCGAGGATGTTGCCCTCGGGATCATGCACGTAAACGACATAGCCAATGCCCGGGATCGGCATCTTTGGCACGGCGACGCGCGCGCCGGCTTCAATGGCTGCGGCGACGGATTTGTCCACGTCATCGACGCCGAGCGTGCAGACGAACGCATTGATCGGCTGGCCGTCCGTCGGCCGCGGACCGCGCCGGCGCAGGAGCCCGCCATCGATGCCCGGCCCCTCACCCGTCGTGATCATCCAATAATCGATCTCCGGCACGTGCTGAAAGCGCCAGCCGAACGCCTTCTCGTAGAATGTCACCGCTCGCTCGGGATCGTCGGCATGCACTTCGAAATGGACGACGCGGGCCATTGCGGCTCCTAAGCATCAGATGCGGCCATGCAACTTTGCACAATAGAGCGATAGGTCTCGATTGTGCTGCGATTGC
>DASPMA010000213.1:0-4821 GCA_035627335.1 Binatia bacterium | reverse complement strand
CCGGCGAAGGCGCCTTGAATCTCATCGACTAACCCAGAGGCAAACTCGTTCTGAGCGATGCGTTCGCGCAAACTGCTCCATGCCCCTGGCAGCGTGTCCATGAGTTGAGACGCCTGCGCCGCGATCTGGGCGCCAAGCAGCCAGAACAGGCCGCCGAGCACGCCGACAAGAAGGAGGCCCGCCACAGCGAGCGAGCCTGCTTTGGAAAGCCGCGCGAAGCGCTGGATCGTGCCGGCCAGACCGCGTAGGCCCACGGCAATCAGGATCGCGCCGAACACGAGCAACAGCACATGGCGCAATGCGAAAACGAGCAGCACGAGCGTGCCCGCACAGACGACGGTCACAACCTTGCCGGCGAAACTCTCCGTCCGGGTGGTCGCGCCATCGGCCATGGGCGCGAAACGGATGCCGGGCGATAGCGTTCCAAAAGCGAAGGACGCGAGGGGGAGCGACCTCGCGTCCTTGCTTTGCTGATCGTTGCGTAGGGCTCTTACGCGACGATCTGTGCCGCCTGGTTTAACGTGGCCAGCGCGCCAGGAAGGAAGAGCGCTGCCGCCACGGCCAGGGTTAGGATCTTGTGCTGCCAGGTCATGTCCACTCACCGATTTTCGTGTGCCGTTGTTCGATGAGTGGAAGGTAGCGAAGCGTGGGGAATGATGCTGTGACGGACGTCACTCGGGATCGGTCATCGGTTGTCGGTTATCGGGATGAGGCCGGGCCCGGTCCCCGATTCCCGATCCTCGATAACCGAGCTTAATTCGCCCGCGCGTCCTGAATGACGGCCTTCAGCTTCTCGCGCGCGACAAGCTTGATGCCGGAGCGGCCCATCGCGATCCAACCTTCGTCGACCCATTCGTGCAGCTTGCGATTGACCTTCTCGCGGCTGGCGCCGATGCGCCGCGCGATTTCGGTTTGCGTCAGCGTGACCGCCGTGCCGTCGCCGGCTTCTTCGAGCAGACGCTGTGCAAGCCGCCCGCCAAGATCCAACGTATGCGCATCCTCCAACTGGGAATCGGCGTTGCGCAGACGCCGGCTCATCTCCGCGAGCAGCTTCAATAACGCTTGCGGTTCGCTTTCAAGCGCGGCAATCGCCTGGTCGCGGTGGATGCGCAGGAAGCGCGAACGGCGCAGGGCGCAAATGTCGGCCGAGCGCTGCCCGCCGTCGAGTACTGCCATCTCGCCAATCACCGCGTACGGCTTCAGCGACGCCAGCCGGACGTCCTTGCCGGCTTCGGTCGATGTGCGCACTTCCACCTCGCCTTCAAGCAGCACGTAGAGCGCATCGCCCTTGTCGCCCTTGGCGAAAAGAAGGTTGCCGGGCTCGACCGTGCACGGCACGCCCTGGCGCGCCAGCCGTGCGCGCGTGGCGTCGGACAGCGCGGCCATCAACTCCGCCTTCGCCAGCGCCGCCTCCGCGCCGCTCAGGATGTCCTTGGTTTCGGCCATGGCCGGGAATTTCGCGATATGGGGGAGGCGCGTCAATCAAAGACGCGAGGCAGGGCTTTGCCGAGCGTTCAGTTCCCTTGCTCGAAAGGTCCGGTCCTGACACCAACGGGACAAGCCTGGGGAGAACAGTTGTGAGCGACAAGCATGTAGGGTCCTGCCTCTGCGGCGCGGTTCGCTTCGAGATAGAAGGAGAATTCGAAGCCTTCTTCCTCTGCCACTGCAGCCGTTGCCGGAAGGGCACGGGCTCGGCGCACGCCGCCAACCTCTTCTCATCGAGCGCGAAGCTCACTTGGCTCGCGGGCGGCGAGAACGTGCGGAGCTACAAAGTTTCATCCTCGCGCCATCAGCGCAGCTTTTGCGCGGCGTGCGGTTCGGCGCTGCCCCGCGTGCAAGTGATCGGTCTTGTCGCGCCAGCCGGGGCCTTCGATAGCGACATCGCCATCCGGCCCAACGCACACATCTGTGTCGCGAGCGCTGCAAGTTGGGATCGGGATCTCGAAGACGTTCCGAAGCTCGACGGGTTGCCGGGCTAGCTCTCGCCAGCGCTCAGCATTCGACGACATTGACGGCCAGTCCGCCTTGGCTGGTCTCTTTGTATTTGGAGGACATGTCGAGCCCGGTCTGCCGCATCGTCTCGATCACCTGATCGAGCGAAACTTTGCTGGGCGCATCGGAGTGCAACGCCAAGCGCGCCGCATTCACGGCTTTCACCGAGCCGACCGCATTGCGTTCGATGCACGGGATCTGCACCAGCCCGCCAACAGGATCGCATGTGAGGCCCAGATTGTGCTCCATGCCGATCTCGGCTGCATTGGCGCATTGCTGCGGCGAGCCGCCCCACACGGCGGCAAGCCCCGCGCCCGCCATCGAGCACGCGACCCCCACTTCGCCCTGGCAGCCCATCTCGGCGCCGGAAATCGAAGCGCGCTGCTTGTAGAGCAGGCCAATCCCGCCCGCCGTCAGCAGGAAGCGCCGCGTGTCGCGCGCCGGGTTCTCGCCGTTGAAGCAATAGTGCCGGAGGATCGCCGGCAAAATGCCGGCCGCGCCGTTCGTCGGCGCCGTCACCACTTTGCCGCCCGCCGCGTTCTCTTCGTTCACCGCCATCGCGTACACGTTGAGCCAATCGAACAGCCGCTCGGCTTCGTTCGCCTGCGGCGTCGCCTGCAGCTTCTTCCAGATCGCCGGCGCGCGGCGCGTCACCTGCAGCGAACCGGGCAACGTACCCTCGCGCGTCAGCCCGCGCTCGATGCAATTCGCCATGACGCTCGCGACGCGATCCAGCCGCGCATCCGTCTCCGCGCGCGGTCGCATTGCGTCTTCGTTGGCGTAGACGATCTCCTCGATGCTCTTGCCTTCGCGCGCGCAATGCTCGAGCAGCTCGGACGCATATGCGAACGGGAAGGGCACAGTGCGTCCCGTCGCAATCGTGTCCTTCGGCGCGGGCGTGCGCAGTTGCTTCTCCGTGGCGATGAATCCGCCGCCGGTCGAAAACCAGGTCTGTTCCAGAATGGGCGCGCCCGCCTCGTCGAACGCGCTCAGCTTCATCCCGTTCGGGTGCAGCTCCGGCATGATGTCATAAGCGAACACGATGTCGCGCTGCGGATCGAACGCGATTTCATGTGCGCCCAGGAGCGCCAGACGCTTCTCCTCGCGCACGCGCGTCTCGATCGCCTCCGCCTCATCCGGATCGAGCGTTTCCGGCTCCAGCCCGCAAAGGCCCAGCACCACCGCCTTTGGCGTCGCGTGCCCCTTGCCCGTCAGCGCCAATGACCCTTGCAGCTCTACGGTAACGCTCGCCACGCGCTCCAACACGCCTTGCGCGCGCACGTCCTCCAGAAAGCGCCGCCCGATGCGGATCGGCCCCAGCGTATGCGAGCTGGAGGGGCCGATGCCGATGCGGAAGAGATCGAGGACCGAGAGCATGTTGTGGCGAGTGTTCCTACGCTATATCTGGCTCAATTCCATTATGCGGCGCACCATTGCGCCTTGAGGAGGCTGCTTTGAAGGCGCTGGTGAAACGCGAGGCCGCCCCTGGCCTGTGGCTCGAAGATGTCCCCGAGCCGACGCCCGGCCCGAATGACGTGAAAATCCGCGTCAAGCGCACCGCGATCTGCGGCACCGACGTGCACATCTACAAATGGGATGAGTGGGCGCAGAAAACCATCCCGGTTCCCATGGTCGTCGGCCACGAATTCGTCGGCGAGATCGTCGAGGTCGGCGAGAACGTGAACGACTATGCGCCCGGCATGATCGTCTCAGGGGAAGGGCACATCGTCTGCGGCCGCTGCCGCAATTGCATGGCCGGCCGGCGCCACCTCTGCCCCTACACCCAAGGCGTCGGCGTCAACCGCGCGGGCGCCTTCGCCGAATACATCGTCATTCCGAACGCCAACGTCTGGCATCACGCCGACGGCATCGATCTCGACATCGCGGCCATCTTCGATCCCTACGGCAACGCCACCCACACCGCGCTGCAATGGGACATGGTGGGCGAGGATGTGCTCATCACCGGCGCGGGCCCAATCGGCGCCATGACCGCCGCCATCGCGCGCCATTGCGGCGCGCGCCACGTCGTCATCACCGACATCAACGATTATCGCCTCGACCTCGCCAAGAAACTGGGCGCTACGCGCACGGTGAACGTCTCGAAGGAAACGCTGGGCGACGTGCAAAAAGAACTCGGCATGAAGGAAGGCTTCGACGTCGGCCTGGAAATGTCCGGCGCGCCTAATGCGCTCAAAGACATGATCGACAACATGTCACACGGCGCCAAGATTTCCATACTCGGCATTCCCTCCGGCGAGATGCACATCGATTGGAACAAGGTCGTCTTCAACATGCTGACGATCAAAGGCATCTACGGCCGCGAGATTTTCGAGACCTGGTACAAGATGACCGCCATGATCCAGGCGGGTTTGGACCTGAAGCCCATCATCACGCATCGGCTGCCGTATCAGGAGTTCGACAAAGGCTTCGAAACCATGATCGCCGGCAAGAGCGGCAAGATCATTCTCAATTGGGACTAGGTGCTTTCGTCATTCCGGGGCAATGCGAAGCATTGAACCCGGAACCCAGGGGATGACGAAGCGCAGTGTGTTGGCCCCTGGGTTCCGGGTTCTCGCTCACGCGAGCCCCGGAATGACGAGAAAGCAGGCACGAGGTTCACATGTACGGCGCATTCAAGGAGCACCTTCAACGCGAACTTCAGGGCATTCGCGATGCGGGTTTCTACAAGGAAGAGCGCATCATCGACACGCCGCAGGGCGCCGAAGTCGGCGTCAAGGCAGGCGGGTCGCTGATCAATCTCTGCGCCAACAATTATCTGGGCCTCGCGCAAGACGAACGCATCCGCGCCGCCGCCCACGAGGGCCTCGA
>DASPMA010000212.1:0-13851 GCA_035627335.1 Binatia bacterium | reverse complement strand
GAACATCTCGCTCGTGCACCACGCCAACCAGGCGCTGCGCGCGCACAAGCTGTTCCATCGCGACAAGGACTACATCGTCAAAGACGGCGAAGTGGTTCTGGTCGACGAATTCACCGGCCGCATGATGCATGGCCGGCGTCTGTCGGAAGGCCTGCACCAGGCCATCGAAGCCAAGGAAGGCGTGCAGATCCAGCCTGAGAACCAGACGCTCGCGTCGATCACGTTCCAGAACTATTTCCGCCTTTACGACAAGCTCGGCGGCATGACCGGCACGGCCGCGACCGAAGCGTCGGAGTTCGGCGACATCTACAAGCTCGACGTCGTCGAAATCCCGACCAACCGGAAAGTGCAGCGCATCGATATCGACGACGAGGTCTACCGGACGGCCAAAGAAAAATACACGGCGATCATCACCGACATCGAAGAGACGCACCGCAAGCAGCAGCCGGTCCTGGTTGGCACAGTGTCGATCGAGAAGTCGGAGTATCTCTCAGGTCTCCTCAAGCAGCGCGGCATTCCGCACCAAGTGCTGAACGCGCGCTATCACGAACAGGAAGCCCAGATCGTGGCCCAGGCGGGCGTTCCGGGCGCTGTCACGATCGCCACCAACATGGCCGGCCGCGGCACCGACATCCAGCTCGGCGGCAACGTCGATATGCGGGTGAAGGCGGCGGTCAAGGGCGATGAGACGCCAGACCAGCTGGCCGCGCTCAAGCGCCAGATTCAAGCCGACGTGGAAGCCAAGAAGCGCGTCGCGCTCGACGCCGGCGGCCTCTACGTGCTCGGTACCGAGCGCCACGAGAGCCGGCGCATCGACAACCAGCTGCGCGGCCGCACCGGCCGGCAGGGCGACCCGGGCAAGTCGAAATTCTACATCTGCCTCGAAGACGATCTGTTGCGCATCTTCGCCGCCGATCGCCTCGACGCCATCATGCGCGGCCTCGGCATCCAGGAAGGCGAGGCCATCGTCCACCCGTGGATGAACAAGGCGCTGGAAACCTCGCAGCGCCGCGTCGAACAGCGCAACTTCGAAATCCGCAAGAACCTCTTGAAGTACGACGACGTCATTAACGACCAGCGCAAAGCGATCTTCGAGCAACGCATCGAGTTCATGCGCACCGCCGATGTCGCCTCGATCATCCGCGACATGCGCCATGACGTCGTGGACAAGCTGGTCTGGCGCCACATGCCGGAGAAGGCGTATCCCGAACAATGGAACACGCCCGAACTGATGGAGGAGGCTGACGAAATCTTCGGCTTCCGTCCCCCGGTCGATCAGTGGGCGGCGGAAGAGGGCATTGCCCAGCAGGAAATCATCGAGCGCCTCACGCGCGAAGTTGACCACGCCTACGCGCAGAAGGCGGCGGTGCTCGGCCCCGAACGCCTGCGCGCGGTCGAGAAGCAGGTGCTGCTCTCCGTCGTCGACATGCGCTGGCGCGAGCACCTCTCGCTGCTCGACCATTTGCGCTCGGTCATCCATTTGCGCGGCTACGCGCAGCGCGATCCGCTGAACGAGTTCAAGACCGAAGCGTTCACATTGTTCGAGCGCATGCTGCTCGATCTGCGCACGACGATCACGCGCATGCTGCTGAAGCTGCAGATCGGCCAGGCCGACGAGCAGCTGCCGCGTCCGCAAATGCCGGCGCGCACCTACGAAATCCACCAGAATCCGGACACCGGCGAGAACGAGATGCAGCGCGACCGAGAAGCGCCGCCGCCGCTGGCGCCGGACGGCTTCGACCGGCACAATCCACGCACCTGGGGCAAAGTCTCCCGCAACGCCCCGTGCCCTTGCGGCTCAGGCAAGAAGTTCAAGTACTGCCATGGCCAAGCCGAGGCCGCGAGCGCTTAACTCGCGCGCCCGAGCCAGCGCACCACAGTCAGCGCGAACGCCTTGTTTTCTTCCGCGCCAGGCGCGCGAAGGCCGGTGGGGATGCGCTGTGGACCGGCGATCTGCGCGGTGAACATCGCGGCTTCTCCGAACACGGCGACGCGTCCACTGCCGATCTCCAACACCGCGCCTTGCAGGCGACCGGCGCCGGAAACACGCGCCGTCTCATCGCTGAACTCCCACGCCACTTCCGGCAGCAACACTTCATAGCGTGCGTCCAGTCGCAGCAACGGCCGCGCTTGCGGCGCCCGGAACGCCGAGCCGGTGAACGTGCGCACCTGCTGGATGTTGGCGAGCAGGGGATCATCCGCCAGCCCGCCGTTCTGGCGTGTGAACACGTCTGGCTGGTTGTTTTGGTCGGTCGCAAAGCCGTTGTCGAACGTGACGCCGAACGCCGCGCCCAAGTCCTGCGCCGCGCCGCCAAACGGCATGTGATCGGCGATCAACAACAAGGCGCCGCCGCGTTCAACGAAACGCCGCACGGCGGCGATTTCCTCGGCGGTGAAGGCGGAGGGGTTTGGCGTGCGCCACTCCTCGACGTCTTCGGCGGCAAGTGCGTTGGCTATAACGAGAACTTCCACATTGGCGAGGCTTTCGTCGGTGAAAGCGGCCGTCGAACCGCTCACGCGGAATCCGTCATTGCGCAGGAGCTGCGCGAAGGGCGCATAGCGCCCATCGACGGTATGGAAATTGTGGTGCGCGCCATCGATCACCACGCGCGGCCCGGCCTCTGCTGCAAAAGCAGGCGCAGCAACGCTCAGGTCAACATCCGGATCGGCCATTTGCTGCGCCCAGGCGACGCTCGCGAAGGCAAGATAAGTCATGGCAATAACGAGTGCGCGCATCTTCAGTCTCCTCGAAGCAATCTCAACCCAAGCCATGGCAAGGCTGGCGGGAAATGCGAGTAATGGCTTCATCGCCGTCCCGCGAGCGTTGTCAGCAAAACGCGCCAATGCGTGAGGTCATTGTAAAATCCCTGCACCGGCACTCGTTCGTCGAGTCCATGACTGAAAGCGTCGCTGTCCTTGATGAAGATGCCGTCTGCGCCATATGTCGGAATGCCGGCGGCGCGGTAGAAGACGCCATCGGTCGCACCGGCGGACATCGCAGGCACAACCGACATGTCCGGGTAGCTGGCTCGCACCGCCGCCGTGACGGCGTCGATCACATCTTGGCGAAGCGGCGAGGCTTCGCTGGAGTAATAAGTATCCAGCGGCGCGACGGTGACGCGATCTCCCACGACGCCTTGCAGCTCGGTTTGGATCTGCTCCACCGACACGCCCGGGAAGATGCGGCAGTTCACGGTGACCGATGCGTTTTGCGGCAGCGCGTTGTCGGCATGGCCGCCCGAAAGCATGGTGGGAATGCAAGTCGTGCGAATCTGCCCGATGGCGGAGGGGCTGGTCGAAAGAATGCGCGCCGCGCGCCGGTCGCCCGGATTGTCAGCGAACCGCACCATCGCCTGGCCGATCTCGCCGCCGATTAGCGGCCCGTTGGCGCGGAAAGAGGAGACCGTGGTGTCATTCCACATCACGCGAAACTGATAGTTGCGAACGCGCTCGATCGCCTGCGCGACATCGAAAATGGCGTTGTCGGGCCGCGGCAGTGAGGAGTGTCCGCCGGGATTGCGCGCTGTCAGCGTATAGCTCGCATAGGTCTTCTCGGCCGTTTGCATAACGTACGCCCTCGCCGCGCCGGTCGCTTCGTTCAGCGAACCGCCGCCGGCGTCCGCGTTGAGCGCAAACTCGGCGTCGACGAGCTGGCGGTGGTTCGTCAACAGATTGCGCACCGTGGCGCCGGACGTTTCCTCATCGCCGCTGAATGCAATGATCAGGTCGCGCGTCGGTGTGAAGCCCTCGGATTTCAATTGCAGGAAAGTGGAGACGAGTGCGGTGACGCCTGCCTTGTTGTCATATGAGCCGCGTCCGAAGAAGAAGCCGTTCTCTTCTACCAGCGTGAACGGATCGCGCTCCCAATCGGCGCGCCGGGCCGTGACCACGTCCATGTGTCCGATCAGCAAGATCGGCCGCCCGCCTGTGCCGTCGCCGCGATAGCGCACCACAAGCGCCGCCGTCTGTTCGTGCGGGATCACATGCACGTCTTCCGCCGCAAAGCCGCCTGCACGAAATTGCTCGGCCAGATAATTGGCCATGTCCGTGACGCGCCCGCCCTCGATCGAAGTGTCCATCTCCACGACGCGTTCCAGAATCTCCCGCGCCCGCGCGCGCTGCGCCTCGCCGGGCGCCTGAGCGGCCGCGGCGGAGAAGGCGAGAACAGCGAATGCGCCGATAAAAGCGGCGCAACAGCGATGAAACACGTGAAGTCCCCCAAATTCGTTCGGCCATGCTGCGGACCGATTAGCGCTTTGGCAAGGGATTGAGCGCAGGGCTTAGCCCATGACGCTGGCACATGCGCCCACGGCCGCCGCGGCGCCCACACGCCTGCGCTGGGAACCGCTCGCCGCGGCTCTGTGCCTCGCACAATTCTCCGAGCCGTTCTTCTCGGCCGTCGCCCAGAGCCAGGGCCTGACGGAGCCGCCAGGTTACGCGCGCGTTTTCTTTATGCCGGTTTACGCATTCCTCGCTTGGGCCGCTTGGCGCGGCCGCGCTGAAGCATGGTTCGCCGCTCGCGCGACGCCTCTTCTGATGTGCCTACTTGCGCTCGCGTTCGTCTCCACGCTCTGGTCGATCGACGGCGGCGCAACGCTGCGCCGTTCCGTGTGGCTCGCGCTGACCATGGGCTTCGGCCTCTACCTCGCGTGGCGCTATGAGTGGCGGGAATTGGTCGGCGTGGTCGGCGGCGCGTTCGTCGTGTTGATCGCCGGCTCTCTCGCGCTCGGGCTGCTCGCGCCGGGCATCGGCCGGATGACGTTCGAACACCCCGGCGCCTGGTCTGGCCTGTGGACGCACAAGAACACGCTCGGCGGCATCATGGCGCTCGGCGTCGCCGTGTGCGCCAGCGCCGCGATTGTAGAACCGCGGCGCAAGCTCTGGATCGCCGCAGCGCTCGGCGCCTTCGCGCTGGTGATCCTGTCGACATCGAAGACCGCTTTGATGGCGTCGATGCTGGGTCTCGCAGTCGTCGCCGCGGGCATGCTGATGCGGCGGGGGCCTGTCCCCACAATTATCGTCTGCTCGTCGGCGCTTGCCGTCATCATCCTCGGCGCCGCCATCGTCCTGCTCGCGCCGGATTTAGTCGTGGCGGCTCTCGGGCGGGATCTAACGCTCACCGGCCGCACCGATATTTGGGAGGCCTCTGCGCGCTTCGTGCAGGCGCAGCCATGGCTCGGCTATGGCTACTACGCCTTTTGGCTGCCGGAAAACGGACCTGCGTACTGGGTGCGCCAAGCGGTGCAGTGGCAAGTGGCCTCCGCGCACTCGAGCTGGCTCGAGCTTGCGCTCGGCCTCGGTCGTGTCGGCGTCGTTCTTTTCGCGTTGCAACTGGTCGCCACACTACGCCGCGGCGCCGGCGCGATCTTCGATGCAAACGCCGGCCTTTGGGCGCCTGCTTTCCTGGCTGCCTTCGCGCTTTACACGCTGTCCGAAAGCCATGCGTTGCAAGCCAACAATCTGTTCTGGACGATTTACGTCGCCGTCGCGGCGCGACTCGCGCTTGATGCGCGCGAAAGAAGGCAGGCATGAGCGCCGTTCTCATCCTCGGCATCGATCCCGGTCTCAATCGTTGCGGCTGGGGAGTGATCGCCAGCGAAGGCTCGCGCCTCTCTTATGTTGCGCATGGCGTGATCAAGCCGGCCACATGCCAACAGCTCGCCTCGCGTTTGCACGACGTGTTCGAAGGTCTGTGCAAAGTGATGGGCGATCATCATCCGCATGAAGCGGCTGTCGAAGAGACGTTCGTCAATTCCAACGCCCGCGCCGCGCTCGCGCTCGGCCAGGCGCGCGGTGTTGCCCTCGCCGCCGCCGCACGTTCCGGTATTGCCGTTGCCGAATACGCGCCAGCGACCATCAAGAAAGCCGTCGTCGGCGCCGGTCATGCCGACAAGGCGCAAATCGCCTTCATGGTGCGCCGTTTGTTGCCCACGGCAGGGGATGTGACCGCGGACGCCGCGGACGCCCTTGGCGTCGCACTTTGCCACGCGGCGCATGGCGGCTTCCGCCGACGCGTGCAGCTGTAAACCTCGGACCGCCGGCGCCCTCGGCGACAACTTCGTGCTCCTTCGTGTCCTTCGTGCCTTCGTGGTGAAAGTGAAAACCACAAAGGCACAAAGATGCAGGAAGGAGCATGAAGAGAGGTGCCGGCGAGGGCGCCGGCGGTCCGAGCCGCTACCAGATCGTCACGCGCTCTTCCGGCGGCAGATAAAGCGCATCTCCCGGCTGCACGTTAAACGCCTCGTACCACGCGTCCATGTTGCGCGCCGGTCCGTTGATCCGGTAGCGGGCCGGCGAGTGCGGGCCGGTCATCACCTGATTGCGCAGAGCCTGTTCGCGCTGCAGCTGCTTTCTGTGCTGCGCGCGGCCCATGAAGAAACGCTGCAAGCCGGTCGTGCCTTCCAGCACAGGCGCCTCGGCGCCGTTCAACGAAATGCGATAGGCGTGCAGCGCCACTTGCAGGCCGCCGCAATCGCCGATGTTCTCGCCGAGCCCGAGCCGTCCGTTCAGGCGCAATCCCGGCAGCGGTTCGAACTGGCTGTACTGATCCGCCAAGCGATCCGTGACGGCGCGGAAGCGTGCGACGTCCTCCGGCAGCCACCAATCGCGCAGCACGCCGCGTGCGTCTGATTTTGCGCCTTGATCATCGAAGCCATGGCCCATCTCGTGACCAATGACGCCGCCGAGCGCGCCGTAGTTCACCGCCGGATCCGCGTTTGGATCAAACAGGGGCGGCTGCAGATAGCCGGCCGGAAACACGATCTCGTTGAACGGCGGATTGTAATAGGCGTTCACCGTATGCGGGTTCATGAACCATTCTTCGCGGTCGCTCGGCCGGCCCAGGCGCGCGAGATCGTTGTTCCAGTCCCAAACTGCCCAACGCTGCGTATTGCCGAACGCATCGCCCGCGCGCACCTCAAAGCCGGAATAATCCTTCCAACGATCCGGGTAGCCGATCTTGGGGCGGAACGTGGCCAGCTTCTCGCGCGCGAGCACCTTGGTGGCATCGCTCATCCACGGGCTTTGATCGATGCGCTCGCCATAGGCGCGGCGCATGTTTTCGACCAGCTCCAGCGCCTGCGCTTTGGTTTCCGGCGGGAAGTGACGCGCGACGTAAAGTTCGCCTACGGCTTCGCCAAGCGTGCCGTTCACCGATTGGATCGCGCGTTGCCAGCGGTCGCGCTGGCGCTGCGCGCCGTTCAGCTCACGGCCGTAGAAGTCAAAATTGGCGTCATCGATCGCGCGGGGCAGCACGGCTGCGCGTGTGCGCACGTAATGCCAGACTAGGTAGCTCTTCCATGTCGATACCGGGGTCGCGAGCACAAGCTCGCACAGGGGCCCGATCGCGCTCAGCTCGGCGACGACGAATTCGTTCGCGTCGCTCAGCCCGCGCGCTTCGAAGTGCGCGTCCCACGGATAGCTCGGCGCCAATGCGTAGACGCGTTCGCGCGTCATCAGATTGTAGGTGCGTTCGCGTTCGCGGCGCTCGGCGACCGGCCAATGCAATTCGGCGATCTGGCGCTCCAGGGCCATGATCTCGCGCGCCTTCGCGGCCGTGTCGGTTTGTCCGATCAGACCGAGCATGTTCGCGCATGTCGCCTCGTAGCCTTGGCGCAGCTGGGGAAACTGGCGATCGTCGCGGCGATAATATTCGCGCTCAGGCAGGCCCAGGCCCCCATGCGTGATCTGGGTCAGGTAGCGATCCGGATTGCCTTCATCCAAGCCGATGAAGATGGCGATCGGGAAGGGCGTGCCGGCGCCGGGCTGACCGACGAAGCGCACGACATCTTCATGCGTGCGGCACGCCGCGATTTGCGAAAGCGCAGGCTGAATGGGTTCAAGCCCGCGCGCATCGATGGCGTCCTGGTCCAGATAGGCATTGTAGTAGTCGGCGATCTTCTGCCGGTTCGATCCCGGCGCGCCGCCCGCCGCCGCGGCTTCCTCGATGATCGCACGCACATCGTGCTCGGCCTTCACCGCCAGCATGTCGTTCGTGCCCCAGGTGACCCGATCGTCGGGTATCGTGTTGGCGTTCAGCCATGCGCCGTTCACGTACTGGAAGAAGTCGTCGCCCGGCTTCACGCTTGGATCGATGGCGCTCATATCGATGCCGAAGGAGCCAATGGCGGCTTGGCCGCGCGTGGCGGAGGCGGCGGAGGAGGCGGCCCCACCCGTGGCGCAACCGGCAAGCAGGGCAAGCGAAGAGGCGGTAACGGCGCGGCGTGTGAACATGGTTATCCCCAAAACCCAAGGCAGAGCTGACGTACTTATCAGCGTGATGCTGCGGCGCCTCAACCCGGATGAGACGAAGCGCCACGCAGGCGCGGCGGCTCACGCGCGCACGATAAGGCCGTAGGAGAGCAGGCGCGCCGTCAGCGCTTCGGCGTTCTCACATTTGAGGTCGGCCGGCGTGAAAGGCGCGCCGCTAAGCGCCTGCTCCAACGTCGCCCGCCGCTCGGCCGGGAAATCGAGGTCGCCGCCAGGCGCGATCAACACCAGCTTCTCGCCATCTTCCGCGATCCGATGCGGCGTGTGCGGCTGGGCGCGGAATTTGTCCGTGCTCGCGACCGGCTTTGCGGCGTCGCGCACCGCGAAGCGGTTGTCGGCGGCGCGCGAGCGAATGAAATTATCCGCCAAAAGATCGAGCGCAGGATCCAACTTCACTTCGCGCGCGACTGTTTCCGCCAGCGTTCGTAGAGCTGCGCGCGCCGCGTCGCGATCGAGATCGGCGCGCGCATATCCCGCCGGCAAGCTCTTGCGCAAGGCCGGCGTGCGCAGCGCGACTTCGGAAACCGCCTCCAGCATCAGATCGGCCCAAGTGCGCGTTATCAGCCCCACCGTGACGTGCAGCGAAGGCTCCGTCCCCGATGTCATCGCATCGTGCATCAGGCCGCGCGGCACGTAAGCGCAATCGCCGGCCTTGAGCACGAACTCCTGCTTCAATTCGCCGGGCTCGTATTTGCCGAGCTCGAATGCTTCGCCGCGAAACGGCGTATCGACCGGCTTCTCGTAAAGGCGCCAGGCTTTCTCGCCGGCGATTTGCAGCACGAGCACGCAATGATTGTCGTAATGCGTCTTGAAGCCCTGCGCATTCGGCGGCGTCAAATAGAGATTGGTCTGCACGTGCGCGGAGAAAATGTGCTCGAGCGCGCGGCAGAAGCGGCCCAGTGACGGGTCGAGCTGGTGGGCCTGCTGCAGGATGATCGTCGCACCGGCGCGATGATGGTCCGCCACCGCGCCGCGATCCACATAACCTGCGGCGTCCATGTAGTCCGAGCGCATCAGGCGCCGCGAAGCGTCCGCCAGATCGAGTTGCCCCTCGCGTAGATCGATGCTGGTGACAAGCCGGTCTACGGCGTCGATCGTGATGAGGCCGTCAAAGCGCTTCGGCTGCTCGTGATGCACCACAAGCGCTTCGCTCTCATAGATGCGCGCGAAAAAATCGCCGGCCCGCCCGGCGCCGATTAGATAGCCGAGCGGATCGTCGAGCCAGGGCTCGGACATGAGACGCCTTGCTTAGCGGTCGCTGCCGCGGCCGTAGCCGCCGGGGTCCGCGGTCGAACCGGAGTCCGCGTCGCTGATGCCAGTGCGCGATGAGCGCCGCGGCCCGCGGCCGTTGCCTCCCGGATCGGCCATCGAGCCGCTGTCGCTATCGGTGTAGCCTGTTGTCCTGCCGCCGCACCTACGGCCGCGCCCGCCCGGATCGGCGCCATTGCCGCTGTCGGAATCCGAACAGCCGCTGCCTCCTCCGCCGCGTCCGCGTCCAACCGGATCGCTCGGATCGCTGTCGGTTACCCCGCCGCCGCCGCCGCGTCCGCGTCCTGCTGGGTCGGCGTATTGGCCGCTGTCGCTGTCGGTAATGCCGGAGCCGCCGCCGCCGCGGCCACGTCCGACCGGGTCGGCATACTGTCCGCTGTCGCTGTCGGTGACGCCGGTGCGGCCGCCGCGTCCGCGCCCGGCGGGATCGGCGTACTGGCCGCTATCGGAATCCGTGATGCCGCTTTGTCCGCGGCCGCGTCCCGCCGGATCGGCGTAAGCCCCGCTATCGCTATCGGTGACGCCGCTTTGCCCACCGCGCCCGTAACCAGCGCGATCGGCGCCATTGCCGCTGTCGCGGTCAGTGATGCCCGTCCGTCCGTAGCCGGCGCGATCCGCGCCGTTGCCTGTGTCGCTGTCGGTTCGACCCGTGTAGTTCTGCGCTTCGGCTTTGCCCGTCACCGCCGCGGTGGCGCCGCCGGCGATAACCGCCGCGCCTGCTACGCGGCTCATGAACGAGCGCCGATTGAGCCGCTTTTTTTCGTCGGACATGCGCTGATCCCCTTCCGCGGGCGAGCGCTCGCTGTTGCGAGCAAGTCGCAAAATTCCACGTCCCTCAGACGAATCTGTAACACGGCCCCTCGCGCCTGTAAGCGTGAGAGTGGTTCGCAACTACGCCGTTCCGCGGGGACCCGAATCCGCGCACGAAGTGCGCTGGAGGCGCATCAAATGATTGGCTCGTTGCAGGGCACAGTTGCCGCAGTTGGCGAAGAAAGCGCACTGATCGAGGTCGGCGGCGTCGGTTACGTCGTGCAGGCCAGCGGACGCACGCTGGGGCGGCTCGGCGTCGGCGCCAACACGCGCCTCTATATCGAAACGCACGTGCGCGAAGACGCGATCAGACTGTTCGGGTTCGACTCCGAAGAGGAGCGCGCCTGGTTCGCGCATCTGCAGACCATTCCTGGCGTCGGCGCCAAGGTCGCGCTCGGCATTCTCGACGCGATGCCGCCCACGGTGCTCATCGACGCCATCGCGCTGCAGGACAAAGCCGCCTTCGCCCGCGCCAATGGCGTGGGGCCGAAGCTGGCCGCGCGCCTCGCGCAAGAGCTGGCGGCAAAGCAGGGGCCGAAGGGCTTCATCTCGCTCGGCGCGGTCGCGGCGCCCGCGCGCGCCAACGGCGGAGCGCCCATAGTCAACGGCGCGCGCGCGGAAGCGGTGTCGGCGCTGGTCAATCTCGGAATCGATCAATCCAGCGCCGCGCGCGCGGTCGCTTCCGCCGCCAAGCAATTCGACACCGATGCGCCCGCCCCCGAACTCATCCGCGCCGCGCTCAAGGAAGTCAGCCGTTAGCTGATCTCCGCAATCTCCGCTTCGCCGCCGGCCACCCGCACGACATCGCCCACGCCCTTGCCGAGCAGCTCGCGCGCAAGCGGCGCGACGTGGCTGAGCGTGCCCTTTTCGGGATCGGCCTCGTCTTCGCCCACAATGCGAAAAGTCTGCTGACGGCCGTCATCGCGGTCGATCGTGACGGTCGAACCGAAATGCACGACCGAAATATCGTCTGGCGCCGGCATCACCTGCGCGCTGCCGCGGCGCGCGTTCCAGTAACGTATATCACGCCCAATCCGCGCGCGCTCCGAGCGGTCCTCGCCGGCCTGGGCCAGTTCGTCATTGAGGCGCGTGATCTCCGCCTCGATGGCGGCCAGCCCTTCGGCGGTGACGAGGTTGGGCGCTGACGAAATCAACCGCTCCGGAAACTCTTCCGGCGCGTCGTCGTCTTCTTTCACGAACGCGCGGCTCATGAGCTTGAGAGTAGGGCTCGGGAACGATCCGGCAAGCGTCGATGGAACTGTGCCAGTTCGGCACGGCGAGGAGAATTCAAGCTCGCGCCGGCGCCGCCTTCCGCGGCGGCATGAAACTTGAACCGGCGCCCCGCGGGCGGCCTCTGTGCGCCGCGCGCAATTCATGGTGAGCACATGTTGAGGATCGGTCTTTTCGCGCTGCTGATGGGGGGCGTGGTATCGACGGCGGCGGCTCAGGAGCGCACGTTCGAGGGCGTAGCGCCCGGCGTGATGCAGCACGTGTCGTCCGACATGATTTCGGATCGCGTGCTTCGTGAGGGCGACGAAGTCCTGCGCGTCAGCTTTCCGTACGATCGGGTGGGGCGGCTGCAGAACGATCTCTACCGCGCCGGCTGGCGCGGCGAAGGCGATCTTGTCATGCGCGCCGGCACGCCGCTCTATCGCACGCGCTATCGTTATCTGATGCTCGGCAGCGAGCCGGGGTCTGATCAAGTCATACATGACCTCAGCTGGCCCATGTGGTGCGGCCCGACGCAAACCGAAGCCGGCCGCGCCGTTGGCCATTGCATCATCCTGCGCCGCGGCCGCGCCGAAGTCGCCCGCATCGAAGGGGCAACTCTGCACTCGAACGTGCTTTCATCTTTCGCACCGGTGACCATGCCGGAAATCGCCGACGACCCGCGCGCGGCGCGCGAGCTGCCGTCGGCGGAGCTGGTCTATCGCGTGCGCCAATTGCGCTCGAGCCACGTCGTTCTCCAACTCGACCTCGAAGAGGCCGGCCGCTCCGAAACCTGGGATCGCCTGCGCGCGCCGCGCGACAATGACGGTGTCGCGGAGCTTGTAATCGACGGCCGTGCGCTGCGCGTCCGCGGCGACAGCCGGGCGGTCCGTTTCAGCCTCGACGACGCGGAGTTGCAGCGTGTTGCCGAGTCTGCCCACTAAACGTTGAATCAAGACATGAGAGCGGCCGGCACGATGCCGGCCGTTCTTTGTCTTGACGGTGACTAAGCGTGGAGCAGCTCTGCGTCGGCTTCGAACCCGGCGCAGCCCATGCCGTCCATGCCGAACATCGGCCGGATCTCGCACACGCACTCGAACTCTGGCCAATGCTCGCGGTGCAGCGCCAAGAAGCGCTCCGCGGACGCCAGCGCTTCCTGACGCGTCGCCAGCTCGAAGATCGCAAAGCCGCCGAGCACTTCCTTCGACTCCGTGAACGGGCCGTCGACCACTTTCAGCTTGCCGCGCTTGGATTCCAAGCGCGCGGCGCCCATCGCCGTCGGCATCAGCCCGCCGCGCGCGATCATTCGTCCTGCCGCCGTTTCCTCGGCGGCGAGCTTTTCCATCGCTTCGCCCAGGCTGGCCGGCGGCTGCGCGCCCGTCTCGGCGGCGGAGATGAGAAACATGTAGCGCATGGGCTTCCTTCCTTTTGGCCATAAGCGGCGCTGACCGGAGGACGAAGGCGGCTGGGCAGACCCGACGTTTCATTTTGCGAGTTATCCACAGCCGCCTCGCGGAACAATCCGGAAACCCCGAATCTGTTAAGGAGAGCCATGGCTGAGCCCGCAGAACGCCTGACAACGCCAAACCGCATGCCGGGCGAGGGGGCCGACCGCGCGCTGCGTCCGCAGGGTTTCGACGAATTCGTCGGCCAGCCCGCCGCCAAGGCCAATCTCAAAGTGTTCGTGGAAGCGGCGCGCAATCGCGGCGACGCGATGGACCACGTGCTGCTGTTCGGCCCGCCCGGCCTGGGCAAGACGACGCTCGCGCAAATCATCGCCCGCGAACTGGGCGTCGGCTTCCGCAGCACAAGCGGCCCCGTCATCGCCCGCGCCGGCGATCTCGCCGCTTTGCTGACCAACCTCGAGCCGCGCGACGTGCTCTTCATCGACGAGATTCACCGTCTCGCGCCGCAAGTGGAGGAGATCCTCTATCCCGCGATGGAGGATTATCACCTCGACATCATCATCGGCGAAGGCCCGAGCGCGCGGAGCGTGCGCATCGATCTTTCGCCCTTCACGCTCGTCGGCGCCACCACGCGCGCAGGGCTGCTCGGCACGCCGCTGCGCGACCGCTTCGGCATTCCGGTGCGGCTCGATTTCTACGGTCCCGAAGATCTCATCGGCATCGTCACGCGCGCCGCCGACAAGCTCGGCGCGCCGATCACGGCCGAAGGCGCCGTCGAGATCGCCAAACGCGCCCGCGGCACGCCGCGCGTCGCCGTGCGCCTGCTCCGCCGCGTGCGCGATTTCGCCGGCGAAGACGCCATCGACATGAAGGTCGCCGACGCCGCCCT
>DASPMA010000211.1:0-6957 GCA_035627335.1 Binatia bacterium | reverse complement strand
GACAGCGCGGCTACTTCGCCGATCATCTGGCCGTTGTTTGCAGCCATGCCGAACAGCTGGGGATCGAAGGGAATGGAAGCGACCGGCTCGGCGCCCAGCGCTTCGGAGAAGTCCTTGAACGGAATTTCGGGACGCTTCGGCACGCCGACCATCGACAGCACGACTGTCGGCGGAGAGTCGTACGGACGCATCGATTTGAGGAGGTCGATGATGTTCTTCGTGTTGCGGAGCGACGCCAGGTCCGGTCCGGCGACGATGATCGCATCGTCGGCGGCCAGCATCGTGTGCTTCACCCAGGACGTCCAGGCATGAGGCAGATCGAGCACGACATAAGGGCTGGTGCGGCGCACGCGCTCGATCACCATCTCATAGGATTGCGGATCGAGCTCGAACTCCCGCTCCAGCGTCGCCGGCGCTGTCAACATCTGCAGGCGCTGGGTCTGCTTGGTGGTCACGCGCTCAAGGAAAACGTCATCCACGCGATCGGGCGCCATCAGCGCGTCTGCGATGGATTGCGGCGGATCCTGGTTGAAGTCGAGCGCGGCCGTGCCAAAAGAAAGATCGAGGTCAAGCAACGTAGCGCCTGATTCTTGGCGCTCGGCGATCGACCAGGCGAGATTGTGTGCAATCGTTGACGCGCCGATGCCGCCGCGCGCGCCGATCACGGAGATCACGCGGCCCGCAAACGGCTTGTCTGGATTGACATAGAGCCCACACACGGTGCGGATCAGGTCGAGCGGCTGGATCGGCGGGACGATGTACTCGCTCACCCCGCGGCTCATCAGCTCGCGGAAGAGGGCGATATCGTTGACCGCGCCGATGATGACGACCTTGGTGCCTTCCTCGATCACCTGCGCCAGGCGATCCAGGGTGTGCAGCATCTGCTGACCCTGCATCAGCGTATCGAGAATGAGCAGGTTCGGGCTGGCCTGCGCGGCGAAGCGCGCGATCGCGCTGTCGATGCCGCCGGATTCCACTGAAATCTCAGCGCGCGCCAGGCGCCGGTCGGCGGAAATGCCGGAGACGATGTCGGCAATCTCCGGCCTATCGCACGAGGCGTGAATGGTAATGCGCGGGACGGGTTGTTCTGTGATCCGCACGTCGCCGCGCGGGTGCGCAATGGCGTCGGTCACCGGCGGCACGGTCAGGCCGAACGGGTCCTCGCCGCCGAGGTCAGGCGGCGCTTCGCTCGCCGGGAGGGGCGGTGCATCGGCATCGAAGGGCGGCAGTTCGTCGGCGCCCTGGATCTCGCCAAGGCCAAACGTATCGTCGTCTTCGAGAACGAATTCCTCCTCGTTGCCGAGGCTCCAGGCGGGATCCGGGTTGCTCATGCTCACTGGCCCACAGCGTTGCTGATGGCGATGCGCTCGTCGCTCGTGCGCTCCGCATGCGTTTGTTCGCCGGCGCGATAGGCGTCCATGACGGTGTCTCGGCGTCCTGAGTCGCGCGGGTCTTCGTCGCGCGGATGCAGCAGATCCGCGGGATCTTCCACCAATGCCGCGAGGTTCGCTTGCGTGGCGCAGCCGAAGCTTTCCCACGGCTGATTGTTGCTTTGATGCGCCAAGTCTTGCTCCCACAGCGGGGCGCACTCGGGGGCGTGCGCCTCGTAGCGCGTGAAGCTCACGATGATCGGAGCATCCCCGCGGCCGGTCGCGTCGTACGAGGAACCAGCCACGGCGGCGTAGGAGACACCGGAGTCGACGAGCGCGCGTCGTGTTTCGCTCGCCAGCACTGAAGCTGCGTCCGCGTTGGCGCCGCCTGACGGCGTGCTCAGCACCAGTGCGCCGTGACCGTAGCGCAAATAGCCGGAGGCGAACGCGTTCAAGCGTGCGCGGTCGCCATGTGAGAGCCCGACATCGCCGGGCGAGACCGCGACTTCGAGACGTTCAGCGCTTTCCGTCACTTGGATCTGATGGTGATCTGCCGCGCTTGCTGTCGGACGCATGTCCATTGGCGGCGGCGGTACGCTCGCGCAGGCGCCGAGCGCAGTCAGGCCGAGCACGAAATAGGGAAGGCGGGATTTCATGGCCTGTCTCATTCGATCACGTGCCCGTGCGGGCCCTGCAGTGAAATGTCCTGGTCGCCCTCGCCTCTGTCGCGCGGCGCGCGATAAAGCGAGTTGAGGCGGCCCATCAGATAGCTCTCGGTGTCGCTCGGATTGCGGAAGCCGTCGGCCGGCGTGCGTAGATTTTCCGGCGCCGTCGGCCGCACAAGGTAAGGCGTGACGATGACGACAAGCTCGGTCTCGTTGTTGACGAAGTCGCGCGAGCGGAAGAGCGCGCCGATCACCGGCGTGTTCATGACGCCGGGGACGCCTTCCATCGCATGGCGCGTGCGCTCCTGAATGAGGCCCGCCATTACGATCGAGGAGCCCGACGACATTTCCAGCGTGGTCTCGGCGCGCCGCACCTGCAGCGCCGGGATGGTGATGCCGCGGATGACGGTGGTGGTGCCGTCCTGGTTGCGGATTGGCGTATCGCCGGTGGAAATCGCACCCTCTGAGGTGAGTTCGCTGACCTCCGTGGCCACCTTGAGCGAGATGCGCCCGCCAGACAGTACGACCGGCGTAAAAGCGAGACCGACGCCGAACGGCTTGAACTCGACCGAGATCTGTCCGTCTTCCGAACTCACCGGCACCGGGAATTCGCCGCCGGCGAGGAAGCGCGCCGCTTCCCCCGAAATTGCCGTGAGGTTCGGCTCAGCCAGCACGCGCAACAGGCCCGCGCGCTCGAAGGCTTCGATCGTCGCGTCGGTGCGGCGCGAGCTTTCCACGTGCGCCGGCCCGAAGGTTTCCATGTCGTCGGCAAGGTCAACGGTGCCGTTGGTGTCGTACTGATAGCCGCCGACACCGGCATCGCCGGTGCCAATGTTCGGATCGACGACGCCGCTCGGATAAGCGTAGCTGTTCGGCCGCAGGATGTTCTCCGCGACACCGCCGTTTGCCGTGAGGCCGCCGAGAATGGCGCCGTTAATCGAGAAGCCATTGCGCGTGGCGACATCGAGGAAGTCGTCTTCGCCCACGAGCTGGTTGATCATCTCTTCGTAGTTCACGTTGATGCCGAGCTGGCGCACGAGGGAGCGGCTCATCTCGACAACACGAACGCGTACAAGGACCTGCTCGCTGCCCTGCACCTGAATCAAGTTGACGATGCGGTTCTCGGTTCCAGAGCCGCCGCCCGCGGTCGCGATGAATTGCGTTGCGATCTGGCGCGCGCGATCGGCGTCGGCGGCGCTGCGCGCAGTACCCGACAGCACGACAGAGCCGTTCACCGCTTCAGCTTGGATTTGCGACTCCGAGGAGTGGCGGCGCAGAATGCCGTTGAGCGGTTCGACGTCTGGCTCAACGCGAATTTCCACATTGGCGATCTGACGGCCGGCTGCGTCGAAGAAGAAAAGGTTGGTCTGGCCGAGCTGGCGGCCGATGACGTATGCGCGGCGCGCCGTGCGGATGGTGGCGTCGGCAATCTCGGGATTGGAAATGAGAACGTCGCGCGCGTCCGCCGGCAGATCGATGATCGCCGACTTCCCGAACGGCAGAACCAACGAAGCCGAGCGCACGCCGCCGCCTCCGCCGTTGGTGATGCGCAAGGACGGCGCGTCGGCCGGCTCTACCTGTGCGACGGCGTAGGTAGGCGTGAAGGCCACGGCCGCTGAAAGCGCCGTGGCCAGAGAAAGACGAAAGGACTTCCCGGCGTTCATCGGCCGCCCCCGCTGACCGTGCCATATTGGTGAAGCAGCACAGCGCCTGAATGTTGACCGACCGTGTGGCCGGTGGATGGTGCCCGCATGCCGACCGTTTCGACCTGCACGCCGCGCAACGCCAGGCTGATCGTGCCAAGCTCGTTTGCCAGCGCCAGCGAGCGGGAATCTTCTTGGGTGAGTTCAAGCACTGCGACGCTTGCCGAGATCGCTTGGGGGCCTTCGCCCTCGGTTTGAGTTTGCGTCGTATCGCCGAGCGCGAGCACGCGCACATCTTCAAGTATGATGTTGCTGCTCACCTGTTCGCCGCCGCCATCCGGGTTCTGAATGCGCGTGGTGACGATCACGTCGACGTGGTCATTCGGTTGGATGTAGCCGCCCGCGGCGGTCTCTTCGTCGATCTCGACGGCAACGGCGCGATAGCCGGGAGAAAGTAGCGCGGCCATGAAGCCGCGGCCCTCCGGCTGGATTACGGCGCTCGCCGTAATCGGCTCGCCTTGCACGAACGCGCGGCGCGTCACGCCGCCGACAAAATCGGCTTGCGCGGACGGTTGCGCTGTGAGGCGCACAAAGCCTTGGGACACCGAACGCTCGGGGAAAAGGGCGACGGCCAGATCGCTCGGCGTCAGCGCCGCGCCTTGCGGCACGTCGCGCGCGGCGACTAGCACTTGCTCGCCGGCAATCTGCGCGGTGTCAGCAACAGGCGCTTCCTCACGCCCCCCGCCCATGCCGCGGATCAACAACAAGGCTGCGACGGCGGCAATTCCGGCCACGACCAGGACGATCAGCTGACGCGCTGACATTGCACTTACTCCCCGCGCCCCGAAGCACCCCAGGCGAACAGACCATGGTGTGGCTAACTCAGGGTTAACGACCTAGAACGAACGGAAGCGCCGGAATCGACATGAGCCCGCCGCACATGATCGCGACGCCGTACGGAATCCCGCCGCCGCGAATTAGCAACTTGTTTACAAAGCCGGGCGCGCCTTCCACGTACGGCACCCACTTGCGCGCATTCATGAGCACGACGGCGAGCACGCCGCCGGACATGGCCATCCAGAAAAAAAGCGGCGCGAACCCGGCAACGCCCGCCCATGTCGCCGCGGCCGCCAACAGCTTGGCGTCGCCGCCGCCGATGATGTTGCCGTGGAAGAGGAAGAACCCGACGACGAGCACGCCTGCGCCGACAAGCAGATGCAGGCCGACAGTGAAGGGCGCGACGCCCTGCGCCAAGGCAAACACCGGAAACGATGCCGCCAGCGCGATCGAAACCCAATTGGGTATGATCATGCGTGCGATGTCGAAACACGCCGCATAGATCAAGAGTCCGGCGAAGACCGCGATCGCAAGAACCGACAACATCTTACCGAACGTGCATCGTTCGCATGAAGATTGGGTTTAAACTTACTCACGTTAGCCGAACGTCAGCACTTGTTAACGCTGCTTGGACGATAGCTGGTGCGACAACCCAGCAAAGGATCCACTGGGATGAGCCTTCCGGCCCGCGACATCGCAATCGACCAGCCCGCACCAGAACCGGTCCGCGGTCCGATCGAGCACGCCAAGACGATGCCCTCGTTCGATTACCGCGCCATGATGCTCGATGTGATGCGCAAGCATTCCAAAAGCTACTTTGCGCAGTTGCGTGAAATGTACGAGTTGAAGCTGGGCCCCGGACGAATCGCGCCGGTCGAATACTATTACTATGGCCTTTATGCCGATGCGCTTACGGCCGACCAGAAGCGCGCTTTCGTCGGAGTCACGCTCCGGGCGGCGATCAATGAGGTCGTGCTGGACAAGGAAATGTTCGGCCTCGGCAAAGATAAGCTCGCCTTCTACGCCTGGATGAAGGGACTTGGCCTGGCGGCGCCGTGCACGCGCGCCGTTTATCATCCGGAACGAGCCTTGTCGGGCGCGGCCAGGTTGGCGTCGCCGCACGCGTTGCTCGACTTCTTGCGCAACGCATTGAACTATCCATTCTTTTCCAAGCCGGCGAACCTCACCGCCAGCGTCGGCACGGCTTCTGTCGAACGCTACGAGTCCGCCGATGATTCCATCGTGCTTGCCGATGGGCGTCACTTCCCGGCGACGCGGTTCGTTGGCGAAGTCGAACGATACTTTAAGGCCGGCTATTTGATCCAGGAGCGCCTGAATACGCATGCCGGGCTTGCCGCGCTCGCCAGGCCGCGCTTGTCGACCGTGCGGATGATGGTACTGAACGACGGCGGCGCTCGACTCATTCGCGCATCATGGCGCGTGCCCGCCGGCGAGACGCACGCCGATGTGCTCTGGCGCGGCAATTTGCTGGCTCAGATCGATGTCGAAACGGGTCGTATCCTGCGCGTGGTGCAAGGCCGCGGACTCGATTGTCAGGTGCTTGAAGATCACCCTGAAACCGGCGCGCGCTTGCTCGGCGCGCAGCTGCCGATGTGGGATGAAGCGCGCGCGTTGGCGCTGCGCGCCGCCGCCGCTGCGCCCAAACTTGCGCTCACGGGGTGGGATGTCGCGATCACCGGCGAGGGCCCCGTCATTATCGAACTCGAACCCGACGGAGGCGATCCAGCGGTGACCCAGCTCGCCAGCGGACAAGGCCTGCTTGACGGCCCCTACGGCGCGTTCGTCGAACGCCATCGTGACAAGCTGAAGAAAAAGAAGAGCTAAGCGCGAAAAGAAAACGCCGCCCGAAGGCGGCGCGAGGGGAGGGAAAATCAAGGAACGCATTGGGCGCGAGCCATTCCGGCCCGCGCCCAGCGTTGTAGAAATTAGCTGCCGGCGAGCTCGGTCGACACCTTCGTGAAGGTATTTTCGAGTTCGGTGCCGACCAGGCCAACCGCCGCGATGATGGCGACGCCGATCAGAGCCGCGATCAGGCCATATTCAATGGCGGTGGCGCCATCTTCGTTTTTCAGGAAACGCTTCAACATTGTATGCTCCGTTTGTCGAGTGCTTTCACCGGCCCGGCGGGGAGTCGCACCCGACACCCATCCAGACGCACGGTGACGGTACCCGAACATTGTTAAGGACCAGCCCCACTCGAAGGGTGTCTTTTGCGTTAACGGCAAAAACGTTTTGCGTAGCTTCTCGCCGATTTAATGCGCATCGCGCGCGTCGCGTTCTTAGCGATCCCGCAATAATTCACGCGTAGCTCATAGTATAAGGAAGCAGAAGGAAGTTGCCGATGCGTGCATCGCGCCTGTTTGTTGCCGCGCTCGCCGCGGCGTGCATGCTATCGGCCGCCGCCTCTGCGCACGCTCGCGA
>DASPMA010000210.1:0-3972 GCA_035627335.1 Binatia bacterium | reverse complement strand
TCGGTCGGCGGCGATGTCGGCTCGCTCGGCCGGCGCGTGACGACCTCGGTCGTGCACGCCATCTTCATGCTCATCCTTTTGGATGCGATGTTCGCGCTCTGGTATTTGGAGATGGGCTGGTGAGCGACACCGCGATCTCCGTGCGCGGCCTCGTTACGCGCTTCGGCGAGCAGACCGTGCACAACGGTCTCGATCTCGACGTGCGGCGCGGCGAGATCCTCGGGGTCGTCGGCCCTTCCGGCACCGGCAAGTCCGTGCTCCTGCGCGAGATCGTCGGCCTAGAGGCCCCCACCGACGGCGAGATCACGTTTCCGTATCATGATGCGCAGAGCATGGAGCCGCGGCTCGGCGTCATGTTCCAGGACGGTGCGCTCTTCTCCAATCTGACCATCCTCGAGAACGTTGAAGCGCCGCTTCGCGAGCACACGCATATCTCGCCGAGGCTGCGCGCCGAGATCGCCGCGCTGAAGCTGCAGATGGCCGGCCTCGGCTCGGATGCGCACCACAAGCGTCCGGCGCAAATCTCCGGCGGGATGCGCAAGCGCGCCGCCGTCGCGCGCGCCTTGGCGCTCGATCCGGAGCTGCTCTTCCTGGACGAGCCCACCGCCGGCCTCGATCCGATCGGCGCGGAAAACTTCGACCGCATGACGGAAGAACTGGCCAAATCTCTCGGGCTCACCGTCTTCCTTGTCACGCACGATCTCGACACGCTCCACGCGATCTGCGAGCGCGTTGCGGTTCTCTATGAGGGCAAGGTCGCGGCGATCGGCACGATTCCGGAAATCGTGGCGGACGCGACAGGGTGGGTGAAGGAATATTTCTCAGGACCGCGCGGCCGCGCGGCAGTACGCGGCGCGGGAGGTTGAGCGATGGAAACGAAGGCAAACTACGTCATGATCGGTTCGGCGACGGTGATCGGCGTTGTGTTGATCATGCTGTTCGCCATGTGGATCGGCGGGGGCGATTTCCGGCGCGGGTTCAACGAATACGATGTCGTGTTCGATGATCCCGTGCGCGGCCTCACCGAGGGTGGGGAAGTGCGCTTCAACGGCATCAAGGTGGGTGAAGTAGAAACTCTGCGCATTGATCCGGACAACACCAACCGCGTCATCGCCCGGATCCGCGTTTCCTCCGACGTGCCGGTGCGCACGGACAGCGAAGCGCAGTTGGAGCCGATTGGCCTTACCGGCGTCACGCTCATTCAACTGACCGCCGGATCGCCTTCCTCTGACCTGCTGCGCCGCAACCTCGGCGGCCCACCCCCGCGCATTCGCGGACGCGGCAGCCAGATCGACGTTATCATGGCGCGCGGGGAAGACATCGCGCTCCGCGCCAGTGAAGCCATGGCAGCCGTGCGTGATTTGCTCACTGAAGAGAACATCGAGAAAGTAACTCAAATTCTCGACAACCTCGACCGCGTGTCGGCGCAGCTCGCCGCCCGCGATTCCGTCGTCACACAGTCGGGCGAAGCCGCCCGCGAAGTCGCGGACCTCGCTCGCCAGATGCAAAGGGATCTTGCCGAACTCGACACCACGATCAACGAAATCAACAATGCCGCCGCAGTTGCTTCCGGCGAAACGTTGCCTGAGTTGGCGCTGGCAGCCGAGGAAATCCGCCGCGCCGCCTCGGGCATTTCGCGCGTAGCCAACAATCTCGAAGAAAACCCGTCCGTCCTTACGCCGCGCAGCCCGCGGCCGACTGTGGAGCTGCCGCAATGAAGCGCGCCTTCCTTCTCGCCCCGTTGCTGCTCGGCGGCTGCATCTCGCTGCTGCCAAAGCCGCCGCCGCCGCCGCAAACCTTCGTGCTCGAAGCGCACAACGTCGAGCCCGCGAACGGTCCACCAGTTGACGCAGTGATTGCGGTCGCGCAGCCCACCGGCGAGCGCTCCATCCTCGGCGCCGACGTCATTTGGCGCAACGGCGATCAGATCGCCTTCGTCGATCAGATGCAGTGGTCGAACCGCGCCGAACTCTCGCTGCAGTCGATGCTCGTCGAAACGCTGACGCGGCAAGGCCGCTTCACCGCAGCCACGCCAACCGGCGAAGCGCGTGCCGAGTATGAGATTCGCTGGAACGTGCTCGATTTCGAAGTGCGCGAAGACACCATGCAAGCTCGTTTCTCCGCCGACGTGAACCTCGTCCAATCGCCTGGCCGGCGCATCATCGCGCATGAAACCGTCATGGCCGAAGCGCCGGTCGAGGGACGTTCGCAAACGCAGGCCGCTCAGGCACTTGCGCGCGCCGCCCGGGAAGGCAGCGCGCGCATTGGCATGTTTGCGGCGGATGCGGCGGCCCAGGCCGAAGCCCAAGCCGCCGAGACGTCACGACGCTAGAGCTGCGTCGATCAAGAGGTAAGCGCGGACCAGATCCGAACCTTCGCCCTTCTTCTCGCTCTTGGCGAGATCGGGGCGCGAGCGGAACGTCGACGCCAGCGTGTGCGCATCGGTGTTGCGCTTGATTTGGCGCGCGATGCGAGTAACCGCGCCCGGGGCGGCGTCGATCACTGCGCGGCGGCGGGCTGAAGCGCCGTCACGCGAGCAGCGGGCAATACGTTCGAGATCGCCGGCAGCCAGCACGTCATCGAGATCGACGCCGGCTTTGAACACCATGTCCACAACGTTCGTCTTCAACTGATCGTCCGGGTTCGAACGAAGCGGCGTGCCGAAATCGACGAGGCCGGCGTCTTCGTTCGTGTCTTCGTTCGCCACTTCGTTGGCGACCTCGTTGCGCGACGGGACAAAGTTGTTCCAGCCGCCGAAACCCTTGAACAGGTTGCGCGGTTGCGTCTGCTCGAACGTGGCTCGCGCCTGCGGACGCGAAGCGCTGCGGGCGACAGCCGCGTCGGCCGCCGCTTGCAGCGAGGTCACGCCAGCCAGCGCGACACCTGTGTCAGGCTTGCGCTCAACGGGGCGCGTTTGCGCTGGGCGTTGCTGCGCTATCTTCTTGGCCGTCGCGGTTGACGCCAGGGCCGAGAGACGCTTTTCGATCGATGCCGCATGGTAGTCGGCGGCCGCTTGGCTTTCCTGCGAGGCGGCGCGCGCGGCTTCGGCAGCTTCCTGCAGCTTGGTCAGGGTCTCGACAGCGGCGTCCTGCAGCGCAGCCGTTTCGGCGCGGATCAGCTGAGCGGCGCGCTTGGCTTCGGAAACCGCAGCGCGCGTCGTTTCGCGCACAGCGCTCGCGGTTTCGTTCGCAGCCAGCACGGCTTCAGCAGTCGACTTCTTCGCGGTTTCCGTCAGGCGCGTCGCTTCCGACAGGCCGTCCAGCATTTGCGTCATCGTGCCATTGAGCGAAACGGTGGCCGCCGCGGCCGCGTCGGCAGCTGCGTGGAATTCCGCCGTGCGCTCGCCCAGGTCGTTGGCCGAGTCCGCGAACGAGGCGAGGTGCGAGGCCAGCGCGGCTTCCGCTTCGCTGACTTCCGTCTTCACCAGCTTTGACGCTTCGCGCATCAGGCGCACTTGGCGGCCGATCGAGCCGGCCAACGTTTCGGTCTGGCCCTTCAGGTCGCCGTTGAGTTCGACCAGCGCGTCGCGCTCAGCGCGCAGCGTGTCGCTCATCACTTGCGTGTTCTCACGCGAAGCTTCGATCGCTTCGCCGAACAATGTCGCGTTGCGTTGCGCAGCCGTTTCCAGTTCGGCCAGACGGCCGAGCGCCGCCGCGACCGCGTCGTTCAGGTTTTCGATTTCGTGCTTAACCGTGTTGGTGAGGCGCTGTGCTTCGTTCTCGGCGGCTTCGACCGGAAGGCGCTGCTCATGCGCGATGCGGGTGAGTTCGACCGCGAGCCTACGCGCCTTCAGCGCTTCTCCGGCAGCCGACGCCGCGACCCAGAAGAGCAGGGCAGGGCCGAAGGCCAGTGCGATGAGGCCAGCTTGCATCGCCGGATCCATGCCCATCACGCCATCGACGCCGAAATAGCTAATAGGGCCGCCGATTGCGCCGCCGATCCAGACGAGCGCGGCAAGGCCGCCCGTGAAAC
>DASPMA010000209.1:0-3845 GCA_035627335.1 Binatia bacterium | reverse complement strand
AAAGTCCTCGGCCTCGGCGGCCTCTTCTTCAAATCGGCCAACGCAGACGCCACCCGCGCCTGGTACGCTCGCGTGCTCGGCGTCGAGCCCACCGAATGGGGCGGCACGTGGTTTCCGGCCGCCGACTTCGCCGCCCAGCCCGGCGCCGGCACGGTGTTCAACGTGATGGGAAGCGGCGACTACATCGCCCCCTCGACCAACGAGTTCATGTTCAACCTCGTCGTCGACGATCTCGACGCCATCCTCGCCCGCGCCAAGGAGCACGGCGTCGAGCCCATCAAGCTCTTTCCCGAGGAAGTGAACGGCCGCTTCGCCCACATTCTCGACCCCGAAGGCCGCAAGATCGAGCTCTGGGAGCCCAAGCCGATGCCCGCTGGCTAGCTCCGATCGGGGTGACACACACTCACCCCACGCCCTCACCGAACCCACCGCGCGATCGGGGTGAGTGTGTGTCACCCCAGCGAACGCACGCCTTCAGCAAGGACAACACCATGCTCCGCACCATGCTCATCTTTGGCGTCATCGCCGGCTTCATTGTGGCTCTCCCGATGTTTTCGCTGCTGGCGATCCAGCCCGACCCTGGTTCGTTGGTGGGATCGCAATTCTTCGGCTACGCGCTGATGATTCTCGCCCTGTCGATGGTGTTCATCGGCGTCAAATCCTATCGCGACAAAGCCAAGGGCGGTGTCATCAAGTTCCTGCCTGCTTTCCTGCTCGGCCTCGGCATCAGTTTCGTCGCCGCCATTATCTACGTCATCGGCTGGGAGATCACGCTCTACTTCACCGACTACGCCTTCGCCTCCGACTACGCCGCCGCTTCGCTTGACGCCGCGCGCGCCAAGGGCGCCTCGCCCGCCGAACTTGAAGCCATGACCACGCAGTTCGAAGACTTCCAGCGCATGTACTCCAATCCGCTCCTGCGCCTGCCGATGACCTTCATCGAAATCTTCCCGGTAGGGCTCATCATCTCTCTCATCGCCGCCGCTTTGCTGCGCAACCCGAGATTCTTTCCGGCGAGAGCTTAGCGCCGACTGCCCCTCTCCCTTGCGGAGAAGGGGCTGGGGGTTGAGGGGCGAAAATACGAGCGCGCTGCTTGAACGTTCGCAAAAGTCAAACCGGCACCACCGCGGCAGCGCAACGCCGCTCACCCCCTAACCCCCTCTCCGCAAGGGAGAGGGGGAATGGGCATTTCACCATGCGCCATTCGCTTCCTTGCTATTGCCCATTGCCCATTGCCTACTGCCTCCGCCATGGCCGCAGAGATTTACCAAACCGACTGCGTCGTGATCGGCGCCGGCGCCGTTGGCCTCGCCTGCGCCGCCGAACTTGCGCGCCGCGGCCGCGAGGTTTTGGTGCTCGAAGCGGCAAGCTGCATCGGCTCCGGCGTCTCCTCGCGCAACAGCGAGGTCATCCATGGCGGCATGTATTATCCGACGGGCACGCTGAAGCACCGCATGTGCGTCGAAGGCCGCCGCAAACTCTACGCCTATCTCGCCGCGCGCAACGTGGCGCACCGCAAGTTCGGCAAACTCATCGTCGCAACCGCCGCGGCAGAAGAGGCCAAGATCGGCGCGATCCATAAGCTCGCGCAAGAGAATGGCGTCGAGAATTGCAGGCTGATCGGCGCTGCAGAACTCAAAGCCCTCGAACCGCACCTGCGCGGCGTCTCGGCCATGCTCTCGCCCGAGACCGGCATCGCCGACAGCCATGGCTACATGCTCGCCCTGCTGGGCGAAGTAGAATCCCACGGCGGCTCGCTTGCGCTCAATGCGCCTGTGCTGTGCGGCGAAGCGCTCGCTGGCGGCTTCGAAATCGAAATCGGCGGCGAAGCCCCCGCACGCATCCGTTGCAATGCGCTCGTCAATTCCGCGGGTCTTAATGCGCAAGCCGTAGCGCGATCGATCGCCGGAATATGCGAAAGCACGATCCCACCGCTTGTCCTCGCGAAAGGCTCCTATTTCGGCTGCGCCGCGAAAGCGCCTTTCACCCATCTCATCTACCCCGCTCCCGTCGATGGCGGCCTCGGCGTTCATCTCACGCTCGATCTCGGCGGCCGCGCCAAATTCGGGCCCGACGTCGAATGGCTCGATCAGCACGATCCCGCGCGCGTCGATTACAGCGTCGATCCCGCCCGCGCCGAAAGCTTCTATGCCGCCATTCGCCGTTACTGGCCGACGCTTCCGGACGGCGCGCTGACGCCCGATTATGCGGGTTGCCGACCCAAGCTGTCCGGACGCGGCGAACTGGCAGCCGACTTCCGCGTCGACGGCCCTGAAACCCACGGCCTTGAAGGCCTCGTGAACCTCTTTGGGATCGAAAGCCCTGGCCTCACCTCATCGCCGGCGATCGCCGAGGAAGTCGCCAACCGCATCGCGAATAGCTAAGCAACGCCGATGGACATCAAAGACGCCATCCGCACCATCCCCGATCATCCCAAGCCGGGCATCATGTTCCGCGACATCACTACGCTCCTCGGCAACGCGCGCGCGTTCCGCACCGTTGTGGACCAGCTGGTGCAGCCGTACGCCGGCATCCGCATCGACAAGGTCGCCGGCATCGAGGCGCGCGGCTTCATCCTCGGCGGCGCCGTCGCGCACCAGCTCTCGATCGGATTCGTTCCGGTGCGCAAGAAGGGCAAGCTCCCCTGGCGCACAATTGCTCAGGAGTACGCACTCGAATACGGCGCGGACACAATGGAGATGCATGCGGACGCGCTGCAGCCGGGCGACCAGGTGCTCATCGTCGACGACCTCATCGCTACGGGCGGCACCGCGATCGCGGCCGTAAAACTCATCGAACAGCTTGGCGCGACCACGGCCGGCGCAAGCTTTGTCGTCGATCTGCCGGAGCTGGGCGGGTTGCAAAAACTGCGTACGCTCGGCATTCGCGCCGACGCGCTCTGCGCGTTCGAAGGACATTAGCCGCAGCCCGCTCTTTGCGCCGCCGCGCGTCGCGATGTGCGAGGATGCAAGAAAAGCGCTGCTCAAAGGATTGCGCCCATCGCATTCACACACTGCATGCAAGCTGTAAGATGATACGGCATCGCCTCAAGAATTCGCGCGGCGCCGCTCTATTTAACCATAGCCGCTTGGTAAACTTCGCGGCCTGATTGTTTAACCAAGATTGCGAGCCCGTACTCCGTAGTTTCCGGTTCGCTGGCTTCATAGTCCCGAAATCTAGGCGGGGGGCCGGCGTGTCACTGCGTACGGAGGTAACGGGAAATGCAACTGAAGCTCTTGAGCTCGGCTTGCGTCATGGCTCTGGGTCTGGCTTTCGCGCCGGGCGCCTGGGCAGACGACGAACCGAGCGTCGACGACGGCTCCGCCGTCGCGATCGAAGGCAATGCGACGGCGACCACGACGGAAACGGAAACCGATGTGGAAGTGGACGATCAGTCGCTGAACAGCGGCTCGAATGTCGCTGGCGACGATCAAAACCAAGCAGACAACAGCTCTAACCAAGCCGGCGACGACCAAGCGGTCGGCACCGACTCGAACATGGCTGGCGACGACCAGGCGGTTGCCGACAACGGCTCCAGCCAGGCCGGCTACGACCAAGCCATCAGCTCCAACCAAGCGGGCGACGATCAAGCGCTCGCCGACAATGGCTCGAACCAATCGGGCGAAGACCAAGTGGTCGCGACCAGCTCGAACATGGCGGGCGAAGACGTGACGACCGTCGCCGACAGCGGCAACGGCAATTTCTCGGGCAATGACGGCGGCCACAACACCGACGTCGCTGACTCGGGCAACGGCAATTTCTCGGGCAACGGCGTCGACAATGTCGACAACGGTTCGAACAATGCCGGTGACGACGTCAACACCGTCGCCGACAGCGGCAACGGC
>DASPMA010000208.1:0-2416 GCA_035627335.1 Binatia bacterium | reverse complement strand
CGCGCGACGATCATGCGCGCTTGGTACGATCTGATGATGGCCGACATCGATTGGCTCGCGCGCCTCATCTCTCTCGAAGGCGGCAAGCCTGTCGCGGAAGCCAAGGGCGAAGCTGCCTACGGCGCGAGCTTCATGGAATGGTTCGGCGAAGAAGCGAAGCGCGCCTACGGCCGCGTGATCCCAACGACAACGCCGGCGCGGCGCTACATCACGATAAAGCAGCCGATCGGCGTCTGCGCGGCGGTGACGCCGTGGAATTTTCCGATGGCAATGATCACGCGCAAAGCCGCGCCCGCGATCGCCGCCGGTTGCACCATTGTGCTGAAGCCGCCGCATCAGACGCCGCTGACGGCGCTTGCGCTCGCCGAACTCGGCGAAAAAGCGGGCTTGCCCAAGGGCGTGTTCAATATCGTGACGACGGAGAATGCGAGCGAAGTCGGCAAGGTGCTGTGCGAAAGCGAACTGGTGCGCCATTTCTCGTTCACCGGCTCGACCGAAGTCGGCAAGAAGCTCGGCGCGGCGTGCGTCGGCTCCACGGTGAAGAAGGTTTCCCTCGAACTCGGCGGCAATGCTCCGCTGCTCGTGTTTGCGGATGCGAACCTCGATCTCGCGGTTCGCGGCACGATCATGTCGAAGTTCCGCAACGCCGGCCAAACCTGCGTCTGCGCCAACCGCATTCTGGTGGAAGACGCCATCTACGACGTCTTCTCCAAGAAGCTCTCAGAAGCCGTCGCCAAAATGAAAGTCGGCCCCGGCGACCAGGAAGGCGTCGAGGTCGGTCCGCTGATCGATCAGAAGGCCATCGAGAAAGTCGAGCGCATGGTGGCAGAAGCGCTGGCGTCCGGCGCCACAGCCCTCACCGGCGGCAAGCGCCACGATGCGGGCAAGCAATTCTACACGCCCACCGTGCTCGCCGACGTTACGCGCGAAATGCGCGTCAATCGCGAAGAGATTTTCGGCCCCGTCGCGCCGCTCATCCGCTTCAAGAGCGAGGAGGAGGCCACCGCCATCGCCAACGATACGCCCTTCGGCCTCGCCTCCTACTTTTTCACCAAAGACGTCCACCGCGCCTGGCGCGTCGCCGAGCGCATCGAAAGCGGCATGGTCTCGATCAACGACGGCATCTTCTCCAACGAAGTCATCCCGTTCGGCGGCTGGAAACAATCCGGGCTCGGGCGCGAAGGCGGCATTGAGGGCTTGGACGAATATCTCGAACCCAAATTTGTGAACTTCGGCGGATTCGCCTGAGTACGACCGCCTACGTCTACGTCCTCGGCTGCGTCAGCGGCGATAAGCGCGTCACCTATGTCGGCTGGTGCGTTGACCTTGAGCAGCGCCTCACCGCGCATAATTCCGGCCGAGGGGCGCGTTCAACCCGCGGACGCGCCTGGGTGCTGCTATATGCCGAACGCTTCGAGACGCGGCGCGAAGCCATGAGCCGCGAAGTGTTCCTCAAGCGCGACCGGCCCTTCCGCGCCGCGCTCGCCGAGCTATTGTGAGCCGATGACCTGGGCCGCCGACGCCACCAACGCTCTCTGGACCGCGTTCAGCGTACTCCTCTGGCCCGCGATCGTCTTCGCCGCCATCGCACTCGCCGCGCGCGGCTTTGGTTCATTCCACAGGGCTCGCGCCGCCATCGGCGAAATTCGCACCAACATGATCCTGCTCGCGGTGGACGCGGCGCTGGTTGCGCCAATGCTTGCGTTGATGGTTGCCGCCGTTGGCGCCTTGATGCAGAGCAACGGGCTGCGGCTCTTCAGCACGGAAGCATGGTCCGCGCTGTCGGCTTGGCTCCTGCTCTTCACCGCCGTCTTCGCGGGCGACTTCATCGGCTACTGGCGCCATCGCCTGGAGCACACGTCGCTCCTCTGGCCCGCGCACGCCATTCATCACAGCGACACGGCGATGACATGGACGACACTGTTTCGCTTCCACCCGCTCAATCGCTTCACCACCGCGCTCATCGACACCAGCACCCTCGCACTACTCGGCCTGCCACCCTGGGCGCTCGCGGCGAACCTGCTCGTCCGCCATTACTACGGCATGTTCATCCACATGGACCTGCCGTGGACTTACGGCCCGCTCGGCCGCCTCCTCGTCTCGCCCGCGATGCACCGATGGCACCACATCCGCGACTCCGACGGCGCCGGCGTCAATTTCGCCACGGTCTTCTCGGTGTTGGATCAAGCGTTCCGCACCTATCACGTGCCCGGCCCCTGCACTGTCCCCCTCGGCGTGCGTGATGACATCGGCCATGGCGCCCTCGCGCAACTGATCTGGCCGCTGAAGGTGATTTGGCGCACGGTTGTACCGGCGCCCGAAACCCACCCGGCGCGGATACGTTGAGTCTCGGAGGAGACTCATCATGCCTACGCCGCACGACCCCGGCTTCAGCCGTGACAAGGACATGGAAAGA
>DASPMA010000207.1:0-3670 GCA_035627335.1 Binatia bacterium | reverse complement strand
CACAGATACCAGTCGCGCTTGGGATTGGAACGCGATGTTCGGCTTTCTTGAAACCAGGCATGCTGATCGGAGGTGTGGTTCGGTACGAAGTCGAGGATGAGGCGCATGCCGCGCGCGTGCAAAAGCTCGAGCAATCGGTCGAGATCGGCGAGCGTTCCGAACATCGCATGGACGGCGCAATAATCGTCGACATCGTAGCCGAGGTCGAGCATCTGCGAGGGGTAAATCGGCGTCAGCCACAAGGCGTCGACGCCAAGCCACTCCAGATAATCGAGCCTTTGGATGAGGCCGGGGAGGTCCCCTTTGCCGTCTCCATCGGAGTCTTGGAACGAGCTGACCGTAATCTCGTAGAAGACCGCGCGTTGCCACCAAGGCTGCTCGCGCTTAGCAGCGCTCGCGCCGTTGGCCTCGCTAGGGAGATCATCAACCTCTCGCATGCGCCGCCGCGGTCAGTGCGGACGGCGTTCGTCGTGGCCGTCCTCGCGATAGGGCGGCATGCTCGGTTCGCGAACATCGCGCGCTAGCACTTGAGGCGCCCGCACCATCGATCCGGCCCAGCGCGCGCCGACGCCGGCGGCGATGGCGCCGACGAGGAGGGCCGCGAAGCTCAACAGGGCAGCCGTGCCGATCGCATCGGCGGCGGCTTCGGCACGTCGGGTGATGTCGGCGCGTGCTTCCGGAGCTACGTCAGGCGCGCGCGCTTCGAGGCGCAAGTCCTGATATTGCGCCATTTGCGCGCCAAACGGGCCGGCGAGGTTGGCGGCGCTCGAAGCGCCCGCGCCAAACGCGCCCGCGACGGCGGCCACGACGACCAAGCTGCTGACGGCCCACGCCGCGAGCCCGTGCGACATAGCATTGGGATGTGCGCCTTGCCTGGCCAGACGCCCAGCGATCAAGCCGCCGCCTAGCGCTGCGATGATGCCTGCCACGGACCACCAGACAAAGCCGGTTGCGCTCGCCGCCGCTTCGTCGGTCGCGCCCGCATCAAGCGCTGTGGCGCCGATGCCCAGCCCCAGCAGATTAAGAAGGAAATGGATGACCAGCGCCGCGATCGCGCCGGCCATCACCGCGCTCCACGAAAGAGGCCGAGGCCGCTCCATCGCGTCGCTTTCATATGCATAGGCCATGGCAGACCTCCTTGTGAGTGATCTTGAGGAAACGCTGCGCTTTTCCCGCTGTTCCAGCGACCTCGCCTTGTGCCGCGCACGGTCCGGCGCGGTTGATCGCGTTCACGAAGCACACTCTTGGACGGACGTCGGTGGAAAGCCCCGTGTTCTGTCCCCGAGCGTCAAGCAGGGTTCTGAAGCCCTTGCGCGTGCGTCAGATGTTCGCGCAACTTCGGCAGCGTGGTGTTGGCCCAATCGCGCAGTGGACCGGCTTCAGCGCCGGCGACGAAGGATTCAAACAAGCGCACCGCTTCGGTGTGGGCGGCGACTTGTGCGGAGACATAAGCAGTGTCGAAGGCTTGGCCGCTCTGGCCGCGCAAGTCGTCGATTTGGCCTTGTTTGGCGGCGTCGAGCTGGGGCGTCGGCGCCGGCAGATTGATCTGCGGCGCAAGGCTCGCCAGTTCGCGGCTGGTGGCCGAATGATCGCGCACCATCATGGCAGCGAAGTCCTTGACGTCCTGGCGGGCGCCGCGTTGGGCAGCCAGTTCCGACGACTGGATTTCAAAGGCGTCCGCATTGGCGGCGCTCTGAACGAAATCGGCGGCGCTCATCGACGCGGCCGCAGGCGCGGCATCGGCCGGCGGAGTTTCAGTCTCGTTGGTCGCAGTGGTCTGCTGACCGCAGGCCGCGAGCGCTATGATCGTGGCGACAAGTGCAAGATGCCTTAGCATGTGATGGTCCCTCCGGCGCAAAGGCGCCGAACGTAAACCCAAGGACTAGCGGCGCTGTTCCGTCGCGAAGAGTCTGGCTACGTCTTTGCGCTCGAATTCTCGTTCCGGCGGTCGGCCGCCGTAATTGGGCCTTTCGACGCCTTCGACCCGCCGCCCCATTGCTGCGCCTTGCGTGCGCTGTCGCCGCCCTTGTCGGGCGCCTTTTTCTTGTCACTGCCGCTGGCCCGCTTGGTCATATCTGATCTCCAGTATTTGCCTTCTTCGAAGTGGTCGACGTTCAGCAGGCCCCACTGTTCCTTAACAAGCGCCGGCGATCACGATGCGCAGAGGCAAAGCGCCGCCGGCGGCCTCGACTGCCGCGTCACCTCGACGGCGCCTGGGCGATCAGCGATGGATCGTTATTACATCAACGCTGCGGCGGGCGGGACCGTGGTAGACAGCCTCTACATTGTGGCCATCCGGATCGAGCAAAAAGGCGGCATAGTATCCTGGATGGTACCCGCGCTCACCCGGGGCGCCGTTGTCAGAGCCTCCGGCGGCCAAGCCAGCCGCGTGAAACTGTCGGACTTGCTCGGGACTGGCCGCCTGAAAGGCCAGGTGACAGCGCGTAGGTCCATTCTCGTCGGCCTCATCGATCCAGAGTTCGTCGAAATTGATGGCGTCCGCGCGCTCGTGGGTGGGCCGGCGTTCCATGGCGCCCAGGATGGCGCAGTAAAAACGCTTGGCCGCAGCGAGATCGGACGATGAGGCGACCGAAGAAGATCGTGGTCATGAAATATACCTCGCGAAGCCGCGTTCGTTTGAATGGTTCTGTGGCGACATATTACGGATACTCATCCGAAACTTGAACACAGAGGAACGATTGGATGTCGATCATGTCGCGGGGCTGAGATCGCTCGTTAATCGGGCCGCGGCACGTCGTAACGCGCCAGTATGGAGTCAATCTCGGCCTCGGCCTGAAGGAGCGCCCGATTGATGTCTCGCCGGAGGTCAGGATCATCGCGGCGAACGGCCATGGAAATGTCAAACGTCATCGGCAGGCCTGGGGGATCGAGCCGCGGTTCGATGGGCTCAAACGATAGCGGCGCATCGGCGCGGCTGGCAAAATAGCCGGCCAACGGTCCCCACACGACCGCCGCGTCGACGTCCCCGCGCGCAACAGCGCGAATGATGTTTGCCGCGGGCGCAGGGTCGCCGTAATCGCCATAGATCATGTACCCGCGGATGTTCTGGGTGTGGCCTCTGCGCGCGAGCGCATGTGCAGGCGGGGTGTTCGAGAAATCATCCCCCACCATTTGCACGCCGATCGTAAGGTCGGCGAGGCGAGGATCGTCAAGCGAACTCAACTGGAGGCGGCGATCCGTGCGCCAGAGAAACACATAGCTCGAGCGATAATAGGGCCGCGTGGTAAGCACTGTCTCCAGATTCGACGCGACGCCCGGCAATACGTCGCATTCCCTGCCATTGAGGCCCTCGCGCACGTAACCGCGCCGTTGCGCGCGCCAAATATATTCCACCGTCGCGCCCATTTGCTGCGCAGCCAGCTCGACGATGCGATTTTCGAAGCCTTCGCGCGCGAGGTTGGAGAAGGGCATGTTGTTGGGATCGGCGCAGACGCGAAGCGTCCGGGCCGCTGCAGGTTCAATGAACGCGGACGCCATCAGGGCCGCAATAAGGATCATGGACCGACGACGACGTCCCATGGCTTTCCTCCAGTGGAAATGGTCGCAACGACTTCGTTGCGGGTCAGATCCACGACGGTGACATCGCCGCTGAGGCCGTTAGCGGTGTAGAGACGCCGCTCATCGCGCGACAGGGCGATGTTCCACGCGC
>DASPMA010000206.1:0-3598 GCA_035627335.1 Binatia bacterium | reverse complement strand
GCTGCCCCGGCAGCGAGAAACGAACGACGATCGAAGTCGTGAAACGGCATGCGCGCGAGCTTATGCGACAAAGCTCGCGCGCGGGAGCGCCAGGGTTAGCGAATGTGGTTAGCGCGGCGCTTAGGCGGCGACGACACCGCTGGTCGGCGTGACCGTCGCGCCTTGCTCTTGCGGATCGCGCAGCACGTAGCCGCGGCCCCACACCGTTTCGATGTAGTGCTCGCCGCCCGTCGCGGCCGCCAGCTTCTTGCGCAGCTTGCAGATGAAGACGTCGATGATCTTCAATTCCGGCTCGTCCATGCCGCCATAGAGATGGTTCAGGAACATCTCCTTGGTGAGCGTGGTGCCTTTGCGGAGCGAGAGCAGCTCCAGCATCTGGTATTCTTTGCCCGTGAGATGCACGCGCTGGCCGGTGACTTCGACGGTCTTGGCGTCGAGATTGACCGTGATGTCGCCCGTTTTGATGACGGAATGAGCGTGGCCCTTGGAGCGGCGGACGATCGCGTTGATCCGCGCGATCAGCTCGTCCTTGTTGAAGGGCTTGGTCATGTAGTCGTCGGCGCCGTAGCCCAGGCCGCGGACCTTGGTGTCGATGTCGGCGGTGCCGGAGAGGATCAGGATCGGGGTGTTCACCCGCGCGACCCGGAGCTGCTTCAGCACGTCGTAGCCGTGCATGTCCGGCAGCGAGAGATCGAGGACGATGATGTCGTAATCGTAGAGCTTGCCGAGGTCGATGCCTTCCTCGCCCAAATCGGTCGAGTAGATGTTGAAGCCTTCCGATTTCAGCATCAGTTCGATGCCCTGCGCCGTGGCGCTATCGTCCTCGATAAGCAGAACTCGCATCGATTGCTCCCCGATCGGCGCACGCGCCTCGGCATTACTTAATCCACAGAATCATAACCATGCTGCGCGTTGCCAGAGTCTTAACGCCGGTAACAATTCCTAATTCTGTGGTTGCCGAACTTGCGTGAACCAGCCCTTCATCAGCTCCGTTAAGCAGACGTGAATCAGGGTTCGCGATGCGATGCAATGGGATGTATGCGCGGAACTGCGGAGCACAAACTGCTGATTTTGAATCGGTTTGCGAACAACGCTTGGAAAGATTCAGATTTCGCTAACCATACCGGTCGATGAAAGTGTGAGGAAACTTACGCGGCGATGTCTTCCATCCTGTCAGCACTCGCGCGCGATATCGAAGCGCTCGACCCACGCACGTTCGAAGGGCGGGTGACGGGATTGTCAGGCGCGCTCATCGAAGCGACCGGCCCGATGGAAGCTTTGGCCCTTGGCGCGCGCGCGACAGTAATGAGTGCGCGGCCAACGCGCGCGGAGATCGTCGGCTTCCGCGGCGATCGTGCTCTCTTGGCGCCGTACGACGCCATCGAAGCCATCCGTCCCGGCATGCGCGTGGCGCTCGAGGGCGGGGCGCAAAGCGTGCGCCCGTCGCGCGCCTGGCTCGGCCGCATCATCGATTGCTTCGGCCAGCCGGTGGACGGAGAGGGGCCGCTGCCGCCAGGCTTGCGTCCGCACCTCGTGCGCGCAGCTCCGGTCTCGGCGCATGAGCGCGCACGTGTGGGTGGACGGCTCGATGTCGGCGTGCGCGCGCTCAACCTGTTCGCCGCGATCTGCCGCGGCCAGCGCATGGGCGTGTTCTCGGGCTCCGGCGTCGGCAAATCGGTGCTGATGTCCATGCTCGCGCGCGGCGCGGCGGCGGACGTGATCGTGATCGGGTTGGTTGGTGAGCGCGGACGAGAGCTCAAGGAGTTCATCGAGGATACGCTCGGCGAAGAGGGCCGGCGCCGCAGCGTCGTCGTCGTCGCCACCTCCGATGAGAGCGCCGCGCGCCGCCGGCTCGCGCCGCACATGGCGTGCGCCGTCGCCGAACATTTCCGTGATGAAGGCCTCGATGTCCTACTGCTGGTCGACAGCGTCACGCGCTTCGCGATGGCCCAGCGCGAGATCGGGCTCTCCGTCGGCGAACCCCCGACGACGAAGGGGTACACGCCGTCGGTGTTCGCTGAGCTCCCAAAGTTGCTCGAGCGCGCCGGCCCCGGCCGCGAAGGCGAGCACGGCTCGATCACCGCGCTCTTCACGGTGCTCGTCGACGGCGATGATCACAACGAACCGATCGCGGACGCTGTGCGCGGCATTCTCGACGGGCACATCGTGATGGAGCGCGCCATCGCCGAGCGTGGCCGCTATCCGGCCATCAATGTGCTGAAATCCATCTCGCGTCTCATGCCGATGTGCCATACCGCCGACGAAAACGCGCTGGTCGCGCGCGCCAAGACGGCGCTTTCCCTCTACGGCGAAATGGAGGAACTGATCCGCATCGGCGCCTACAAGCCTGGCGCCGATGCCGAGGTGGACGAAGCGGTACGCGTGCGTCCTGCGATCGAAGCGCTGCTTGGCCAAGGCCGAGACGAGCGCACAAGTATCAAGGATGGGTTTGCCATGCTCGCTGAGGCGCTGGCATGATTTATTGGACCGCCGGCGTCCCCGCCGGCATTCTTGGCCCGCGTCTCCTTCGACAAGCTCAGGATGACGCTACTGGGGTAGTATCGCGAAGTCTGATTTGGCGTCACCCTGAGCTTGTCGAAGGACGACGCCACGCACTAAACGAAATTGCCGGCGAGGACGCCGGCGGTCCAAGAACATGAAGTCTTTCCGCACTCTCCTGAAAATCGCCCGCCGCGATGTGGAAACGCTGCGCCGCGCGCTGGCGGACCAGATCCAGCGCCAACAAATGCTGGAGCAGCGTGTTCTCGGTCACGATCAAGCGGTTCGCGCCGAGCAGCAGGCCGCGCTTAAGGACTACGAGTCTTCGCGCGCCTATGGCGGCTATGCCGTTGCCGCGGTCGCCACGCGTCGCGCGCTCGACTCCGAGGGCGACATCATCCTCGCCGAGATCGATCGGTTGCGCACGCTGATCAGCGAAGCACTGGTGGAGACGCGCAAGTTCGAGCGTTTGATCGAACTTGAAGAAGCGCGCGAGAAAGCGGCGCAAGACAGGCGTGAAAACGCCGAGCTGGACGAGTTCGCGACGCTTCGGGCCGCACGCATCAGAACCTAGAGGCTGTCATGGCGTCGCAAGTAGGCGCAGCCGAGCGGACCAAGTTCGACTGGCGCATCTACATTCCCAAGTCGATCACCGTGATCGCGCAAGAGGGCTATCGGTTCTCGGATTTCCGCGCTGACGCACTCGCAGGACTGACCGTCGCCATTGTCGCGCTCCCGCTCGCCATGGCCATCGCCATCGCCTCGGGAACGACGCCCGACAAAGGCCTTGTCACCGCCGTCGTCGCCGGTTTTCTCATCTCCGCACTCGGCGGCTCGCGCTTTCAGATCGGCGGGCCGACCGGCGCATTCATCGTCGTCGTCTACGGCGTGATCCAGACGCACGGCTATGACGGCCTTGTGCTCGCCACCATCATGGCCGGCGGCATGTTGCTGATCGCCGGCCTGCTGCGCTTTGGCGACTGGATCAAATACATCCCAGAACCTGTCGTCACCGGTTTCACCGCGGGCATCGCCGTCATCATCTTCACCAGCCAGATCCGCGATCTGCTCGGCCTTCAGATGGCGGACGCCCCAGCGG
>DASPMA010000205.1:0-3567 GCA_035627335.1 Binatia bacterium | reverse complement strand
GCGTCGCGGCGAGTCCAACCAGGAGCGAAATGCGCAGGCCGAAAATGAGGCGCGCCACCATATCGCGGCCTTCGGTATCGGTGCCGAGGAGGTGCATTTCGCTCCAAGTCGGCGCGGCGCCCACGCGCTCGCGAAAAATCTCTTCCGCCGAATGCACCCACAGCATGGGTCCGAACGCGGCGATCAGGACAAGGATCGCCACGACGTAGAGGCTGATCACTGCCGCCGGATTGCGCATCAAGCGCCGCCGCGCGTCTTCCCAAAGGGAGCGGCCCTTGATGCCGGCCGGCGCGGCGGGTTCGTCGATCAGGATGTCGGTCATGCCGCGCGCGCCCTTGGATCAAGCACGCGATACAGAAGGTCCGCGGCAAGGTTCAAAAGGATGATCAGGAACGAGTAGATGAGCACGACGCCCATCACGAGCGTGTAATCGCGCTGTTGCGCGGCCAGCACGAACTGCTTGCCAATGCCGGGCAGACTGAAAACGGTCTCCACGACGAACGAGCCCGCCATCACCCCGGCAAGGGCCGGGCCCGTATAGGAAACGATCGGCAACAGTGCGATCGGCAAGGCGTGCTTCAAGATCACTTGGGGCTCCGGCAGACCTTTCGCCCGCGCGGTTCGGATTGCGTTCGAGCGCATCGCCTCAATCATGCTGGCGCGCATTAGACGCGAGACGATGGCGGTGAGCGGCAGCGCCAAGGTGAGAATAGGAAGGATCAGATAGCGGATGCCAAACTCGTCGCGGAAAAGCCCCTGCGTCGGCAGGATGCCCCACTCGACGCCGAAATAGAGTTGAAGCAGCGGGCCGACCACAAGGGGGGGCAAACATACCCCCGCAATGGCGATGGCCATCACGAAATAGTCCTGCGCCTGGTTTTGCCTCAGCGCCGCCATGATTCCGAGGAAGCCGCCAACCAGCAGCGCAAACATCATGGCGCCCAGCCCCAGCACGAGGCTGGTCGGGGCGCCTTCGGCGATGATGTCGACGACGTCCTTGTCCTTGTAAGTCATGGACGGGCCGAGATCGCCACGCGCCAATCCAGCGACGTAATGGCCGAGCTGCTCATGGATCGGCAGGTCGAGGCGATATTCGGCCAGCAGCCGCCGCTCGATCTCGGGCGGCATCTGGCGTTCCTTCGTGAACGGCCCCCCAGGCGCCAAGTGCATGAGCACGAAAGTGGCGGCGATGATCGCGAACAGCGTGGGAATTGCGATGACAAGGCGTCGAACGGCTTGTGCGAGCATTCCTACGTCCTAGTTTCGGCCAAAGCGGCCCTCGCGGCGCGCGCGAACCTTGCTTCCCCGGCAAGCCGTGTCAACGTGGCGATGCAATGACAGAATTTCGCCAAGTGACGCCAGACTTTTCCGTCGCCGGTCAAATAGATGCGACGGATGTCAGCCGCATCGCCGCGCTTGGCTACAAGACAATCATTAACAACCGTCCCGACCGGGAGGAACCGGGCCAGCCTTCGATCGCCGAAATTAGAGCTGCCGCCGAGGGCGCAGGCCTGCGCTTTCACAACCTGCCCTTTGTGGGACAGGCCCCGCCAGCCGTCGTGGCGGAGACGGCATCGGTCTTGGAACAGACCCCCGGACCTGTCCTAGCCTATTGCCGGACGGGGACCCGCTCGATTAAGGCCTGGGCGCTGGCTGCGGCGCTCAGTGGGACAATGCGTCCGGACGAAATCATCGCCTTGGCCGGCAAGGCGGGGTACGACTTGGAAGGGGCGCGGGGGGCGCTTGTGACATTGGCGCCAAAATCCTAGCCAGCGGCTGGAGTAAACAGAATCCAGGCCGTCTTCATCAGCACGATCAGGGACAGGGCGAGCAGCACGGTGCGCACGCGATCCAATGCAAACAGCACGGCGGCGGTGACGGGGCCCATTGTGGCGCCTCGAGCAAGCGCCGGGCCAGGGGTCGCCTAAGCCCATGACCGACGCCACGCCACGCGTGTTCCAGACCTCAGGGGCGGTCTGGCTCAGGGACTTCGAGTTCGGCCTGACCGGGCTGACGGTGCGCAAGACCGGTGCGCGTGTGCCCTATTCACCTTCGGTGCTGAACGACGTTGCGGCGTGGTTCCGCTACTTCTTCGCCTCCAAGACCATCGAGCCGCTGCAGCCGTCATTCACCATTGCCTTTACGCCTGAACGCGCGCGGCCTTGGTACCTCATCCGCAACGTCGCGCGGGCCGCCGGCGCCAAGCTGACCACGGACGTTTCTGAAGCAGACGTCGTGATGCACTTCGAGGACGCGACCTATAGCCCGAACGATCCCCCGCTTAAGGTGAAGCCCGGCGCCAGGCTTATCAATTATGGCGCGCGAGATGTGTCGAAAACGAACGTGGCGCGCGCTTGCGCCGCCGCGTTCAACCATCCGCTTGCCGTCGATCCGCGCATCCATGTCGGCGCCGCGGTCGAGAAATCGGAAATCAACGCCGCCCACGACGGGCGGATTGTGCAGTGCCCGACGCAACCTGTGCCGGGCCGCGTGTATCAGCGCGTGGTCGATAACCGCGGCGCCGACCCAAACATGGTGGAAGACCTCCGCACCTGCACTGTCGGGGGCAGACCGGTTTGCGTGTTCATCAAGCGCCGGCCTGTAACCAAGCGCTTCCAGAACACGAATACCGATGTGGTGCTGCGGTCGCCGGAAGACGTCTTCAGCGCCGGGGAGATCGCGCAGATCAGCGCCTTCACGCGCGAGATCGGTTTGGATTGGGGCGGAGTGGACGTGTTGCGGGACCGCGCGGACGGGACACTCTATATCGTCGACGCCAACAAAACTGATATGGGCCCGCCCATAACGCTCAACCTGCCCGACAAGCTCGTGGCGACGCGGATGCTGGCGAAGGCGTTTCGCGAGTTCGCGCTCGGCGCGCGCTGAGGCCCATGGCCGCCAAGATTCCATTCGTCCGTGAAATGGACTTCGAATACGGCTTGCCGCAACAGGTGAGCCCGCTGATCCGGCGCGTGGTCGCCAACAATCCCGGCCCGTTCACGTACAAGGGGACCGGCGTGTACATCGTCGGCCACGGCGATGTGGCGGTGATCGATCCCGGCCCCGACACGGCCCAGCACCTGGACGTGCTGATGCGCGCGCTCGAAGGCCAGCGCGTCACGCATATTTTCGTCACGCACCGCCATATGGATCACAGTCCGGCCGCGCACCCGCTGGCGGAACGCACCGGCGCGAAGGTCTATGCGAGCACGATCCCGCCCAAGCCGAGCGAATGCGACGAGATCCGGCTTGAAGCCGGCGACGACGATTTCTTCCAGCCCGACGTCAATGTGAGCGACGGCGAGCGGTTCAGCGGGCCGGGCTGGACCATCGAAGCCGTGGCGACGCCCGGGCACACCACCAATCACACCGCTTTTGCGCTTATCGAAGAGAACGCCCTCTTTCCCGGCGATCACATCATGGGTTGGTCGACAACGGTGATTGGTCCGCCTGACGGCGACATGACCGATTATCTCAACAGCCTCGAGAAGGTGCGCGACCGCAACTTCGCGACGCTCTGGCCGACGCACGGCCCGCCGGTGCGCGATGTCCGCCCGTTCGTTCAGG
>DASPMA010000204.1:0-6135 GCA_035627335.1 Binatia bacterium | reverse complement strand
GAAAGTGCCGTTGACGCCGGACGGGCTGCGCGCCTGCAAGACGCTCGAAGCCGAAGGCCACCCCTGCAACGTCACACTCTGCTTCTCAGCCCCACAGGCGCTGCTCGCGGCGAAGGCCAATGCGACGTTCATTTCGCCCTTCATCGGCCGGCTCGACGACAACGGCCAGGACGGCATGGGGCTCATCCGTGAAATCCGCGCGATCTACGACAATTACGAGTTTGCGACCCAGATCCTCGCCGCCTCGATTCGCACCGTCGGACACGTGCGCGACGCGGCGATCGCCGGCGCCGATTGCGCGACCATTCCGCCGGCGGTGTTCAAAAGCCTCTACAAACACGTCCTGACGGACGCGGGACTAGAGGCGTTCCTGAAGGACTGGAAATCGACCGGGCAGTCGATCCTGTAGCCGTCTAGCGGCGCGGGGTCAGGCGGCGGAGGCGCGCGATGTCGTCGTCCGTAGTCGCGCGCATCGCGTCCATGGTGCGGTCAGCTTCCGCCAGCTGCGCGCTGATCGCCTGCACGTCGAGCGGCTCGATCACCGGGCGGGTCTGCTGAACCTCGGCTGCGAACGCTTCGCGGATCGCGAGGCCGCCGCCCTGCATCGCCACAGGCGCGATCAGACCCAGAAACACCATGGCGCCCGCGCCAGCCGCGAAGCTGGCCACGACCGTGCGCGTGGTGGCTTTGGTTGTCGACGTCATCTGTGGAGAACTCCCGGACCGGCGCGGTCGCTTAACAAAAGGTTTCCTGTGTTGCAATTGCGAACTTAAGGCGCCGAAGAGAGATCGTCTGTGACGACAGTCACCCCGTGTGACACCCGCGCCGCTTCTTCCAGCGACTTGGGGCAGATCGTAACGCACAAAGCTGAATTCAAGCCGAATCACGAGGTCGTATCGGTTGCGATGTTGTTAGAGTTCAGCTCTACAGAAACGCGCGCCGCGCCTGTGCTGCGGCGCGGCAAATGGACCCACAATGACTAGCGTTTCCCCAACCACGCGACCGCTACGGAAAGCGGTATTGCCGGTTGCCGGCTTCGGCACGCGCGTGCTGCCCGCCACGAAGGCGATCCCTAAGGAGATGCTGCCCGTTTTTGACAGACCAGCCATCCAGTATGTGGTGGACGAGGCTTTGGCCGCGGGGATTGAGCACATCGTGTTCGTGACAGGCCGCAACAAAGCGGCGATCGAGGATTATTTCGATCACGCTTATGAACTCGAATTAACCCTGCGAGAGAAGGGAAAGACGGTCCAGCTCAGGGAAGTCGAGGCGCCGATCACCGCCGCCGGCACGATGAGCTTTGTGCGTCAGCAGGCTGCTTTGGGTCTTGGCCACGCCGTCTGGTGCGCGCGCGACATCATCGGCGATGAGCCGTTCGCGGTGATGCTGCCGGACATGTTGATGATGGCGCAGCCCCCGTGCCTGGCGCAGATGGTCGAGGCCTACAATCGCGTCGGCGGCAATATCATCGCGGTCGAGCCCACCGATACGCCCGAACGCTACGGCATCGTCACGCCCGAGAGCCGCGATGGCCGGCTCGTGAAAATGAAGGGCATGGTCGAGAAACCAAAGCGCGAAGAAGCGCCCTCGAACCTTTTCATCAGCGGCCGCTACATCCTGCAGCCGGAAATTTTCGCGCTGCTCGAGTCGCAGGGGCCCGGCGCCGGCAACGAAATCCAGCTCACGGATTCCATGGCGCGCCTGATGGCCAGCCAGCCCTTCTATGCGTTGGAGTACGAAGGCACGACGTACGATTGCGGCGACAAGGTCGGCTATCTGCGCGCCACCGCGGCCTACGCGTTGGCAAATGAGGAACACGGCGAGCAAGCCGCGAACACACTGCGCGCGCTGCTCGCCGGCAAAGGCTGATGCCGCTCGCCGTCACAGAATTCGCAACGCGCGACGCCTTGATGCAGGCGGCCGCGAAGCGGATGGCTGATACGCTGACCGACGCGATTGCGCAGCGCGGATCGGCCTGCGCCGCGCTTTCCGGCGGCGGAACGCCAGCGCCGGCCTATCGCGCGCTTTCTGCGTTGCCGCTCGATTGGCCGAAGATAACGCTGGCGCTGGTCGATGAGCGCTATGTGCCGCCCCAAGATGCCGCGTCGAACGAAGGCTTGGTGCGGCGCGAATTCAAAGACGCGTTCGAGGCCGGCGCTCAATTCAAGCCGATGTACGCGCCGCCCACGGTCGAACATGCGGCCGATATCGCCGAGCAAATCTATGCGCCCATGCGCATTGACATCGCGCTGATGGGCATGGGCGGCGACGGGCACACGGCGTCCTGGTTTCCTGGCGCGGCCCAGCTTGGCGAGGCGCTGGGCCTCGACAATGCCCGCACCGTGATGGCCATCACCGCCGCGCAGGCCGAAGGCTCGACAGAACGGCTGACCCTCACGCGGTCGGCCTTCACGCGGATCGAAAAGGTCGTTTTGCTCATCACAGGCGCGGACAAGCGGGCGCGGCTGGAGGCCGCGTTGGCAGGCGACTACGCCCCGGTTGCCGCCCTGTTTGCCCCGGCCCTCCCGGAGCCGGAGGTATTCTGGTCCGCCTAAAGCCGGTGCCCCGCTGCGCGACCAACATTGCATATGACACCGGTGTCGGTGTAAGCATCGCGCCAGACCGGACCAAGCCGGCGGGAGGGCCTGTGACTACAGCGCGTGAGATTGCCGGCGCGTTCGTGGCCGCGCGCCAGGACGCGAAGGCGCTATCCGGGTTCCCGGGCCAGCCGCCGGGCAGCCTCAACCTCAGCTACCGCGTGCAGGACGAAGCCATCGCGCTATGGCCGGACGAAATCGCCGGCTGGAAAATCGGCCGCGTGCCCCCTCACCAGATCGAAATGCTCGGCGCTGAACGCATCGCGGGGCCCATCTTCAAACACTTTGTCTGGCGTGCAGACGGCGCGGAAGTCGCGGTCCCGGTGTTCGAGCGCGGCTTCGCCGCGGTGGAAGCGGAGTATGTGCTGCGCATCGCGCACGATGTGCCGCCCGAAGACACGGAATGGACGCGCGAGGACGCCGCTGGTCTGGTGGCGGCGATGCATATCGGCGTGGAAACCGCCGGCAGCCCGCTGGCGACGATCAACGATCTTGGCGCGACGGTTGTCGTCTCCGACTTCGGCAACAATCACGGGCTCATTCTCGGGCACGAAGTGCTGAACTGGCGCGCCGAGCTGGCGCACGGCTTGAGCTGCGAGACGTTCATCGACGGCAAGTCCGTTGGCGCCGGTCAAGTACGCGCAGACGATCCGCTCGATGCACTGGTGTTTCTGCTAGAGAACCTCGCGCGCCGCGGACGCACGCTGCACGCAGGGCAGCTCGTCTCCACCGGCGCCGTCACCGGCGTGCACGACATCCGCATCGGCCAGCATTCGCGCGTGAGCTTCAGAGGCGCGGGCGATATCCTCCTCTCGGCAGTCAGGGCGATGCCGAACGGACGAGGCTTTGCATGATCTCACGGCGGACGCTGATCGGCGCAAGCGCGGCGGCGACAGCTGGCGCTGGCGTCGCTATGGCGAACGTCAACGGACAGAGCGTCATCACCGCCGTTGACGTGCATCCGACGGATTATCCGACAGTCGAAGCCGTGCGCTGGATGGGCGCGGAAATTGAACGCGAGACGCAAGGACGCATCGCCTTTCGGCTCTACCCGTCCGGCCAGCTCGGCACTGAAACGGACACCGTCAATCTGGCGCGCTTCGGCGTTCTCGACATCGCCCGCGTCTATCTCGGCGCGGTCAACAACATGTTTCCGGCCACGCAGCCGCTGGCGCTGCCCTACGTCTTCCGGGACGAGGCGCACATGCGCGGCGTCTGCGATGGGCCGGTAGGCCAGGGTATCCTGCACACGTTCGAGCGGCGCGGGCTCATTGGCCTTGCCTTCTACGATTCCGGCTTCCGCTCCATGTATAATGCGCGCCATCCGATCCACGAGCCGGGCGACATGCGCGACCTCAAGGTGCGCGTCCCGCGCGCCGACATTTTCATCCGCACGCTCGAAGCCATGGGCGCGAACCCGACGCCGATCCCGTTCGGCGAAGTGTTCACTGGCTTGCAGACACATCTGATCGACGCAGCCGAGAACAATTGGGCGACGTACCAATCGACACGCCAATACGAGGTCGCGCGCTACTTCTCGCAAACCGATCATTGTGCAGCGCCAGAGGCGCTGCTGATGTCGAAGCATCGCTTCGATGCACTGGCGTCGCCGGACAAGGACTTGTTCCTGGCGAAGGCGCGCGAGTCCGTCGCGATCATGCGCGGCCTGTGGGACACAAAACAGTCGAACGCGCGTCAAACGGTGCTCGAGGCCGGCATTCAATACAACGAGGCAGACCGCGACGCTTTCCACCGCGCGGTCGAGCCGCTGCGGCGGCGCTATCTCGCCGATCCGGATATCGCAGACACGGTAAGGCGCATCGAAGCGCACGCATAGGACGGGGTGGGGGACGAATGAAGGGCGTGTTCGGCGCACTCGCGGCAGCGACGATCGTCATCGCGGCGACGAGCCTTTGCGTGCTCGTTATCGTTCTCGCGTGGCAAGTGTTCGGCCGTTACGTACTCAACGCCTCGCCGAGTTGGACTGAGCCGGTCGCCATGACCCTGATGAGCGTAGCGGCGCTGTTTGGCGCGGCGATTGCCGTGCGCGCTGAATCGCATTTTGCGTTTCCAACGCTGGTGGAAAGTTCGCCCAAACCGGTCCGCGCTCTTCTCAAGTCTCTCGCACGACTGATCGCGCTCGGCTTCGGCGTCGCGCTCGCCGGCTTCGGCGGCTTTCTGATGCTGGATTCCTGGAACGTGCCGATGGCCGGGGCGCCCTTCCCTGAAGGCGTCGCCCACATCGGCCTCTGCGCCGGCGGCGCGCTGATCGCGGTGTTCGCGCTAGAGCGCCTGATGTTCGGCGATCCGCCCGATCCGCACGCCGCACGCGCGGAGGAGGCGTGATGGAAATTGCGCTCCTCTTCGGCGTGTTCGCCCTGCTGCTCGTCTGCGGCGTGCCGATCGCGTTTGCGCTTGCCGCCGCTTCGATGGCGGCGGTGGTCCATCTTGGCCTGCCGCCGGTGGTCGTGGTGCAGCAAGTCTCCGCCGGCTTCAACAAAGTCTCGCTGCTTGCGATTCCGCTGTTCATCTTCACCGGCGAGCTGATGCTGCGCGGCGGCATTTCGGATCGCCTCATCGCGCTTGCTTCAGCGCTCGTGGGTCATCTGCGCGGCGGTTTGGGCCAAGTCAGCGTGGTCGCCTCGACGCTGTTCGGCGGCGTGTCCGGATCGGCGCTTGCGGATGTTTCGGCCGTCGGTCCGACCATGATCCCGCAAATGGTCAAGCGCGGCTTCTCCAAGGATTACGCGGTCGACGTCACCATATCCGCTTCGCTCGTCGCGCTGCTGCTGCCGCCCTCGCACAATCTCATTCTCTTCTCCGCCGTCGCCGGGGGCGGCGTTTCGATCGCCGACCTCTTCGCGGCCGGCATTGTCCCGGCGCTGATGCTGGCGCTCGGCGTAATGGGCGCGGCATACTGGCTGGCGCGCGTGCGCGGCTATCCCACGGAAGCGTTTCCCGGCTTCGGCGCGGTCGCCTCGCGGTTCGTCGCGGCGATCCCGGGCCTCTTGATGATCTTCGTGATTTTCGGCGGCATCCGCGCCGGCGTATTCACCGCGGTCGAAAGCTCCGCCATCGCCGTGCTCTACGCGGTGGCGGTGACGCTCATAATTTACCGCACTCTCGGTTGGAAGGCGTTCTCCGGCGCAGCCGCGCACGCCGCGCGCGCATCCGCAACCGTACTGTTCGTCATCGGCGCGGCGGGCGCGTTCGGCTGGCTGATCGCCTACCTGCAAATCCCCGGCTTCGTGGTCGAAACGCTGAACAACCTGACGCAAGACAGGAACGTGGCGCTGCTGCTGATGCTGATCGCGCTCTTGATCATGGGCACCTTCCTCGACCTCGCGCCCAAGATCATCATCGTCACGCCCATCTTCCTGCCTGTCGCGCGCGACTACGGCGTCGAGCCCCTGCACTTCGGCGTGATGATGGTGCTGGCCGGCGGCATCGGGCTCATCATGCCGCCGATCGGTTCGGTACTGTTCGTCGGCAGCGCTATCGGCCGCATCTCCATCGCCGAAGCGATGAAATCGATCTG
>DASPMA010000203.1:0-7096 GCA_035627335.1 Binatia bacterium | reverse complement strand
AAGGCGGCGGCGCTGGCTGCCGAATTGGTCGAGCCGCGCATCGGCGCGGGACCGATCGATTTCGTGAACGAAATTGCGGCGCAAGTTCCCGCGCGCATCATTGCCGACATTCTCGGCATTCCTCGCAGCGACCTGCCTGTGTTCATGCGATGGATCGCCGACACGGCGGAATCGCTTGGCTTTGTCGATCTTAGCCGGCGCGAGCAGATCGAGCAGAGCCTGGTCGAGTTCAACGCGTATGTCGAAGGCCTCCTGAGTGTGCGGCGGCAAGAACCGCGCGGCGATTTCTTGAGCAATTACGTGCACACAACGCAGGCGGAAGGCCAGTTGTCCGACGCGGAGATTCGAACGCAGGTGCTCGGCCTCATTCTCGCCGGCTCGGATACCACGCGTGGTTCTCTGTGCCTGACGCTGGCGCATCTCTTACGACATCCTGACCAGTGGAGTGCGTTTTGCGCCGACCCCGACGGACTGAAGAAAGGCGTGGTTGCAGAAGGGCTGCGCTACGATCCGATCGTATCGGGGGTGCCACGCGTGGCGCTGCGCGATTTGGAGATCGACGGCTTTCTCGTGCCGGCGGGAACGCCGATTGCCGTGTCGCTCCTGTCCGCGCTGCGCGATCCCGAAGTGTACGCCGAGCCGGACAAGTTCGACATTGCGCGCAGCGATCATCCGCGTTGGCATCCGATCTTCGGCGGTGGGGCGCATCGCTGCCTGGGCGAGGCGCTGGCCAGGGCGGAGATGGAAGAGACGCTCGCGACCATTGCGCGGCTCGCGCCAAATACGGAGCTGGTAGGCGCCGCGCCGAAGCCGGCGCCCGGCGCTATTCGGCAGGTCGATCAGATGCGGGTGGCGTTTGCGCGCTGAGCATCGGCACGGAATGTATTGGCGGCTTGTGAATCCATTGCGCCGCATCAGTGATCATCTGGCGTAAATCAGAACGGGCCGGCCGCCAGTTGAGCAACGCGCGGGTTTTCTCACCGCTGCCGGTCAGGCGCGGCGGATCGCCGGGGCGGCGAGGAGCGATGAGCGTACGCGGCGCGGCGCCGAGCACATCGCGCACAGCGGCGCAGACCTCGAGGACGGTGGCGCCGCCGCCGGTGCAGAGATTCACCAGGCCGCTGGCGCCGCCTTCAAGCAGATGTTCGAGCGCGGCGAGATGCGCCTCGGCCAAGTCGCTGACGTGGACGTAGTCGCGCTCGGCGCTGCCGTCTCTGGTGGGATAATCGAGGCCAAAGATCGAGAGCGGCGCCCCGTTCGGGAGCGCGGCTTTGATGGCGAGCGGAATGAGGTGCGTCTCGGGATCGTGGTCCTCACCGAGTTCGCCGTCGGGATCGGCGCCGGCGGCGTTGAAATAGCGCAGAGAAACGAAACGCAGACCGTTCGTGAGCGCATGCATGCGAAGCAGCTGTTCCGCAGCTGCTTTCGATGCACCGTATGGGCTTATGGGTTGCGACGGCATATCCTCGCTGCAGAAGCCCTCCGGCGGCGCGCCGTAGACAGCGCACGTGCTGGAATAGACCAGCTTCCTGACACCCGCGGCGCGCATGGCTTCGAGTAACGACCACGTGCCGGCGACGTTGATGTCATGGTAGGCGCCTGCAGCGGAGAAGGATTCGCCAACATAGGCGAGCGCGGCGAAGTGCAAGACGGCGCGAACCTCGTGTTGGCGCATGACTTCGATGACGCGGGCGCCGTCGCGGATGTCGCCCTCCTCCAACGGGCCCCATTTCACCGCGTGCGCGTGGCCGCGGAAGAGGTTGTCGTAGGCGATCGGCGTGTAGCCGGCCTGCGCGAGCCTCTTGCATGCGTGGCTGCCGATGAAACCGGCGCCGCCGGTGACCAGGATGTTCATGCGCCGCGTTCCTCCAGCGGATAGGCGTGATGGGCGCCATCGCCTTCGGCGACGACCTCGCCGCGTTCGAGGCGCACCACGTGATCGACGCGCGCGGCGCGGTTGAGCCGATGCGTGATAAGCAGGATCGTGAGATCCGTGCGCTGGTTGATGACAGTGGCGAGGATTTCACCTTCGACGGCGGCCTCGACGGCGCTTGTGCTTTCGTCGAGCAGAAGCAATTTGGGTTTGCGCAACAGCGCGCGCGCGAGCGAAAGACGCTGACGCTGCCCGCCGGAGAGGTTGTAGCCGAACGTGCCTACCCAGGTTTCGAAGCCGTTCGGCAGCCGCTCTATGAAAGACAGCGCGGAGGCGTCGCGTGCGGCCGCGCGGAGTTCGACGTCGGTCGCGCCAGGAGCGCCAAGGCGAAGATTCTCGGCGACGGTCCCTTCTATGACGTCGAGATCCTGTCCAGCGGCGCCGACATTGGCAAGCCAGGATGCAACGCCGAGGTCGTCCAGCTTGCGCGTCCCGATCCATATGGCGCCTGAGTCGGGTGAGTAGAGACGCAGCAGAAGATTGACGACCGAGGTCTTGCCGGCGCCGCTGGGCCCAAGCAAGGCTGTAACCGCGCCGGCGGGAATTTCGAAGGTTACGTTCGAGAGCGCCGGCTCGGCGCTGCCCGCCGGGTGGAAGGTGACGTTTTCAAACCTGATCGTGTTCAGCGGGGCGCCTGCGTTGTCTCCGTGCGCACGCGCCTGCGCCGCTTCAACTCGTACGAGTTCAGCAACCCCGTGCAGCGGCGCGTAAAGACTGGCGAACATCAGACGGTTGCCTTCCAGTTCGCGGATTTGCGGCGCCATGCGGTAGAGCAGCGCGATGGCGGTGAACGTCGCGGCTTGCGGCAAGCCGAGCTGGGCCGCAATGGCGATCATGCCAATCAGCAGCGCGAGATAGCCGATCTCGTTGATCGGACCTGAGAGCGCGCGCGTGGCTTCGGCGCTGATCGAATCCTTGCGCAATTGACAGACCGCCTGCGCAACGCGCTCTTTTTCGGCCCGCTCCTGCGCGAAGGCGCGGATCAGGCGCGCGCCATGCACCGCCGCGAGCAGGCGCGTATAGAGCGCCTCGATGTCCTTGCGCACCTTCACGCCGCATTCGCGCGCGGCGCGCGCAATCAGCTGGCCGAAGAAGGCGATCGCCGCCCCGCCCGTGAGCGCCATCAGCGCAATCTGCCAGGAGAGCGCGAAGATGAAGAGCGAGAAGATCCCGATCATGCAAGAATTAATGGCGATGCGCGTGATCAGGTATGCGGCATTGGCCATCTGCCAGGTGTCCGAGGCGGTGGTGTTGATGAGTTCGCCTTGGCCTTGCGCGCGGAGTTGCGCGAAAGGAATATCCACGAGCCGAGCATGCGCCGCGGTCATCACGGCGGCGTTGATGCGGTTCTTTGACCGGATGGTGAGCAGCGTGTAGAGCTGCGTCACAGCCGCTTTCAGCACGACCAGCAACAGCACTGCGACGGCGAGCCCGCCCCATCCTTGGCCGGTGATTGCGCGCAAAGCGTGCACCACCTCTCCGATAAGCCCGCCGGCGACAGGCTGCGCCATCAAGGCGAACAGCATGGTGACGACGAGCGTAATGGCGACCACTTCGAGCACCGCGCTGACAACGCCAAGCACGAAAATCCCGGGTTGCGGCCATGGCGGGACCGCGATCATGCGCGCGAGGTTGCGGTACTCTTGCAACGCAGTGCGCGCGGTTGCCGTGGATGCGGTCACGCGTCGATAACTCCCGCGGGGAAGGTCTGCGGCGCGCGCCGGCGCCGTCTGCCTGCCGGAAACAGGCGGCGGACACGCGAAGCGGCGCGACGTGCAACGAAGACAGGCATGGCAGCGGCGAGTGCGATGGCGGCGTCGCGATCTTCACGGGCGAGCGTCTGGAAGAGCTCGGGCACCTTCTCTGGACGCATTTGGCGGAGCGCGCGCATGACGAGCCAGCGGCCAAATAAGCGGCGTCCTTCGTCGAGGTACGGCGACAGGTGGGGGTGCTGCGCGCGGAATTCTTCGATAACGATGAGATGCGAGCGGCACATTTGCGCGACGTCGCTCGACATGTTGTCGGGCAATGTCCGGTAGCCGGTGAGAAATTCCGGCACGACCTCGACGTCGCCGGCGGCGGCGAGCGCCAGATAGAGCTTGTAGTCCTCACAGCCCTGCGCGCAGCGCTCGCGTAAGCTGGAATCGTAGAGACCCGCGGCGAAGACCGCGTCTTTGCGCATCATGGCGCCGCTGCCGTTGCCTACGAGGTTGGTGCGGCACATGTCCGCCAATGCGTCCCCGTGCGCGGTGTGGCGCCCGCCATGGCCGGTGACGCGGCCGCGTTGATCGATGCACGCCCACCACGTGTAGCATAGAGTCGCGTTGGGATTTGCCTGCATGAGTTCGACTTGGCGCGCGATCTTTGTCGGCGCCCAGATGTCGTCGGAGTCAATGGGGGCGACGAACTGGCCGCGCGCGGCGCGGATGCCGGTGTTGCGCGCGGCGGCGACGCCGCCATTGCGCTGCTGGATGACGCGGACACGTTTATCCTCGGCGGCCTGCGTCTCGGCGACGCTTACGGTTTCGTCCTCCGAGCCGTCGTCAACAACGAGTATTTCGAGATTGCGATGAGTCTGGGCGCGCACGCTTTGCAGCGTTTCCGCCATGGTTTTCGCGGCGTTGTACGCGGGCACAATGGCGGAGACCAACGTCTCGCCCGCCGCAGCGTTATCAAACGGGCGAACGTCCACGCCGAGCCCCTTTCACGGAACTCAGAACGCCGCCTCGGAGCGGTTGTTCCGGACGCCAGCGCAAACGAAAATGGCCGGCCTATGCGGCCGGCCATTCATTAGGTCGAACCCGAATGTCAGGCGATGGCGAGGATAATGAGAACGCCGATGCCGATGAGAATCCACTCGGTCTGTGAGATCGCGCCGGCCTCGTAGGCGGCCGCTTCTTCTGGCGTAAGCGCCACGATACGATAGCCTTCTTCCTGCAACGCGACGGCGCGCGCCGTCTCTTCCGCGCTAAGGCCATAGCCCTGCAACTCTTCAGCCGTGAACGTTTCCGGCGCGGCGGTGCGGAATTGCGCCGGTTCTGCCGTTTGTGCGTAAGCGGGAATGGCAAACTGGAACATCGCCAAAGCGGCGGCCAGTGCGCAAATGGAACGAGCCTTCATGCGGATAACTCCCGTATTCCGATCGCGCCGGCACTGTGCAGCGCTGCGCGATGGGTGGCAAGCGCGGACCGTTGGGAGTTCGTCTCACAAGCGAAAAACGGCCGGCGCCAAACGCGCCGGCCGTCTCGACAACCTCGAAAGGTCGTAACTCTATGAGCGTATAGCGGCGCCGCTTAGCGGCCGCCCATCACTTGCGCCTTCATCACCGCCGACTGGCGGAAGGCAAGCTTCTTCGACGCCTTGATCTTCACCGGCTCACCCGTTTGCGGGTTGCGGCCCATGCGCGCCTTGCGCTGGCGAATCATGATCATGCCGATGTCGCCGATCTTCACCTTCGCGCCCTTCATGACGTAGGCCTTGACGACGTCGAGATAGCCTTCAGTGAGCGCCTTGGCTTCCGACTTCTTCATGCCGAGATGATCGGCGACGGATTGCAGCAGCGCGCTTGCCGTCACGGTCTTGCCGGCCGTCGCGGTGACGCGGACTGGCTTGGACGCCGCCGGAGCGGACTTCGCTGCCTTTTTCTTCGCAGGCGCCTTGCGCGCCGCCTTCTTTGCCTTGCGGGCCATGTGCATTCCCCTCTTCAAAGGTTGTCGTGGTTTAACTCAACGGCCAGCGGTGAGATCGGCTTCTGAATTGAGCCCTGCTCCTCGCCGGCAATCGAGAAATGCCATCCAATTCTTGATGGAGCGTGACCGCGCTTCTCCAGAACAGCGCCAAAAACCCCTATTTTTCGGGCTTTTCGGCAATTGGCGCGGATTCCCTTGCATGAGAGAGCGCGAGTCGCAACGCAAAAAACGTTATTTGGCGCGGTTTTCACGCTCCAAAGCAGAACGGACATGCGGCACTGTGGCGCGAAAACCGCTTCGTTGCGCGAGAAAACCGCCTGGGTCCGCGGGCCTCCGGCCGCATTGCGCTTAAGTTCGGGCCGAAGGCCCCTGGTACCAGGAGCTAGCGCAAACCCATGCGAATCGCGCCGTCGAGGCGTACATCCTCACCGTTGAAGTAAGGATTGCGAATCATCTCAAGCGCCAGAGCGGCGTATTCCTCGGGCCGTCCAAGGCGCTTGGGAAAGGGAACGCTCGCCGCCAAGGCTTCCTTCACTTTTTCCGGCGCGCCCAGCATCAGTGGCGTCTCGAAAATGCCCGGCAAGATCGTGTTGATGCGGATGCCCTCTCCGGAAAGATCGCGCGCGATCGGCAGCGTCATGCCAACAACGCCGCCTTTAGAAGCGGAATAGGCCGCCTGGCCCATCTGCCCGTCCTCGGCGGCGACGGACGCCGTCATCACCATGGCGCCGCGCTCGCCGCCTTCGAGTGGATCGAGTGTCAGCATGCCGGCGGCGCTCTTGGCCACGCAACGGAATGTGCCGATCAGGTTGATCTGGATCGTCAACTCGAAAATGTTGAGCGGAAAATGCTTGATCTCGCCGGTCTCTTTTGACCGGCTCGCGGTCTTCATGGCTGAGCCAATGCCGGCGCAGTTCACCAGGATGCGCTCCTGACCGTTGGCCTTGCGCGCGGCGGCAAAGCCGGCCTCGACGCTGTCGTCGCTGGTGACGTCGACCTTGCAGAAGGCGGCGCCGAGTTCATCGGCGGCGGCGCGGCCGCGATCTTCGTCGCGGTCGAAAATGGCGACCTTCACGCCGTCCTTGCTCAGCGCAGCGACCGTGGCCTTGCCCAAGCCCGACGCGCCGCCGGTGACGATCGCGGCGATGTCCGATGAAAGGCGCATCTCTTCCTCCTCGTTTTGCAGCGTTTCTAGACGCCGCGGAACGGAAGGCAATGCGCCAGTCTATTGCGGGTGTCCGCGTCTGCGCTCTTCGTGGTCCTCATCGTCGATTTGCGGATCGACAGGCCGACGGGGCCCCGGGTCCGAGTCGTCCGGCGGCAGAGGTGGAGGCGGCGCTGGTGGCGGCTCCGGAGGCGGAGGCGGAGGCGGCGGCGGTGGCGGATCCGGCGGTGGCGGCGGCGGCGTCACAGGAGGCGGCGGAGCCGGCGGCGTCACCGGTGGAGGCGGTGGTGGATTTTGCGGCGGCGGCGG
>DASPMA010000202.1:0-2448 GCA_035627335.1 Binatia bacterium | reverse complement strand
GCGCCTCGTCGTTGAGGTTCGCGACCATGATCTGGTCGAGTACCTGCTGGTGAACCGTCGGATTTTCAACCGGGCACATGACCTCGACGCGCCGTTCCAGGTTCCGCGGCATCCAGTCCGCGGACGAAAGAAACACCTTGGCGCTCGGATTTGGCAGCTTGGCGCCGGCGCCGAAACAAACGATGCGGGAATGTTCGAGGAAGCGGCCGACGATGGATTTGACGCGAATGTTTTCCGAGAGGCCGGGCACGCCGGGCCGCAGGCAGCAGATGCCGCGCACAATGAGGTCGATCTTCACGCCTTCGTTCGAGGCGCGATAGAGCGCGTCGATGATTTCGGGATGCACAAGCGCGTTGAGCTTGGCCCAGATGGCGCCGCCGCGTCCGGCGCGCGCGTGTTCTATTTCGTCGTCGATCAGGCGCAGCAGCGTGGATTTCACGTTGAGCGGCGAAAGCGCGACTTTTTCCAAGTGCGTCGGGCGGGCGTAGCCGGTGATGAAGTTGAACAGCCGCCCGGCGTCGCGCCCCAGCGCCGGTTCGCAGGTAAACAGCGATAGGTCGGTGTAAATGCGCGCCGTCACGGCGTGATAGTTGCCGGTGCCGAAGTGGGCGTAGGTGCGCAACCCGTCGGCCTCGCGGCGCACGACCAGGCTGACCTTCGCATGGGTCTTGTATTCCATGAACCCGTACACGACCGAAGCGCCCGCCCGCTCCAGCGTTTGCGCGAGTTTGAGGTTCGCTTCTTCGTCGAAGCGCGCCTTGATTTCGATCAGCGCGGTGACGTTCTTGCCCGCTTCCGCCGCAGCCACCAGCGCGGCGACGATCGGGGAGTCCTTCGAGGTGCGGTATAGAGTCTGCTTGATCGCTACGACAGCCGGATCGGCGGCAGCCTGGCGGATGAATTGCACCACCGAGTCGAACGACTCGTAGGGGTGGTGCACAAGCAGGTCTTTCGCGCGGATGGCGGCGAACACGTCGCCGCCGAAATCCTTGATCCGCTCCGGTGAGCGCGGCTCGTAGCGGTGAAATTTCAGATCGGCGCGATCGAGATGCACCAGCTCTGACAGTGCAGCGAGCCCCAGCATGCCGTCGACAACGATGACGTCGCGCTGTTCGGCTTCGATCTCGCGCACGATGAAGGCGCGCAGATCATCCGGCATCGAAGCTTCCACCTTGAGGCGGACGATGTCGCCCAGGCGGCGCTCTTTCAGGCGCGCTTCGAACTCGCGCACCAGGTCCTCGGCTTCTTCCTGGATTTCGATGTCGCTGTCGCGCACCACGCGGAAGGCGCCGACGGCGTCCACTTTGTAGCCAGGGAAAAGCTCGTCCAAGAACAGCATGATCGCGTTCTCGAGCGTGATGAAGCGGCGTGGGGCGCGCTTTCCCTCCACGCCGGGCTTCTGCGCGCCCGCTTCCGTCACTTCGATGAAACGGTTCACCTGCGTCGGCACCGGGATGAGCGCATTGAGGATGCGCCCGTCGGAGGCGCGGCGCAGTTTCAGCGCGATGGCGAAGCCCAGGTTCGGGATGAACGGAAACGGATGCGCGGGATCGACGGCGAGCGGCGTGAGCAGCGGAAAGACCTGCTCCATGAACACCATCTTCAGCCACACAAGCTCGGCGCTTTCCAACTCTTCGGGGTCGAGCACCGTGATGCCGGTCTCGCGCAGCTCCGTGCGCAGCTTGCGCCAGCGCACCTGCTGACGGGCGATCAAATCGGCGGCGGCGGCGTGGACGCGCACGAGCTGCTCTGACGGCGTAAGGCCGTCTTGGCTCACTATGGAGACGCCCGCCTTCACCTGCTCGTGCAGGCCAGCCACGCGCACCATGTAGAATTCATCGAGGTTGGTCGCGGAGATGGAGAGGAAGCGCATCCGCTCGAGCACCGGATGGTTCGGGTTCTCGGCCTCTTCCAAGACGCGCGTATTGAACGCGAGCCAAGCGAGCTCACGGTTGATGAAGCGTTGCGGGCTCTTCATCAGCGGCGGCTGCTCCGCCTTCTCGCGCTTCTTCTTGCGCGTCTTTGACATTGCTTTAACCGTCTCCCGACACCCAACGAGCTTGCGCCTTTTCCAGCGCTTTTTCAGCCGCGCGGCGGCTGATCGGCCTTGCGCCGCGGGTCAGGTCGGCGTCGAGCGCCGCGGCCATCTGGTGGGCGGCGGCGAACGTCCGGGGCAGCCTGCGGGCGAGGTACCGGGCCGCATCATCGCTCAATTGAATGAATTGTTCGCGACAAATCCGGCGCAAAACCACTTCCATCAAAGCTTCATCCGGCTCGCCGAGTCGAGCCACTGCCAAAGCGTTAAGGCGCGACTTGAGGTCCGGAATGGCGACGTGCCAGCCGGAGGGCGCCTGGGCCGCCACCAGCAACACGGCGCCGCCTTGCGTACGCGCGAGATCAAGTACGCGCCACAGCATGCCCTCGTCGCGTGCGCCGCTGAGATCATCG
>DASPMA010000201.1:0-3578 GCA_035627335.1 Binatia bacterium | reverse complement strand
CTATGCGTCTTGGCGTTGCGTCTCCGGCGATCGCAGCGCCCGCTTGTGCGGGCGGCGCATGAGCCTCGCCTATGCCTTCGACCCCGCCGCGCCGCCAGCGCCCCGGCAAGCGCACGTGATCGTGGTCGGCAATCAGAAGGGCGGGGCCGGCAAGTCCACCGTCGCCATGCACGTGATCGTTGCGCTTATGCGCATGGGCCGTCGCACTGGCGTGATCGACCTCGACATCCGCCAGCGGTCGCTCACCCGCTACATCGAGAACCGCGCCCGGTGGATCGCCGCGCGCAGCGCCAAACTGCCGCTGCCGCAGATCCTGGAACTCAGCGAAAGTCGCCAACGCCAGCTCGATGCGGCTGAGGCCGAAGAGGAGAGCGCCCTCCGTGCGGCGCTGCGACGGCTCGCCGAAACCTGCGATTTCATCGTCATCGACAGCCCCGGCGGCGATTCCCACCTCGCCCGCCTTGCGCACGCCTACGCCGACACCCTGATTACGCCGCTCAACGACAGCTTCGTCGACTTCGATCTCCTGGGCGACATCGACGCTCACAATTCTGAGATCGTCCGGCCTTCGATCTACAGCGAGATGGTTTGGGACAGCCGCAAGAAGAAGGCGATCGCCGAGCGTACGCCTATCGACTGGGTCGTTCTGCGGAACCGCACGGCCACCTCGAAGATCGAGGCCAAGAACAAGCAGCGGGTTGGCCAGGCGCTGACTACGCTCTCCGCCCGTATCGGCTTTCGCCTTGCGCCCGGTCTTTCGGAGCGCGTCATCTACAGGGAGCTCTTCCCCCAAGGGCTGACCTTGCTCGATCTCGACGGCGAGGGGGGCGAGGGCGAAATGAAGATGGGTCACTTGGCGGCGCGCCAAGAGCTGCGGGATCTCTTCATCACCCTCAAGCTCCCGGGCCTCGAAGGCGAGCCGCTGAAGTTCTGACCGCGCCCATGCTAGGGCGATCCCATGCTCTCGATCATTCTCGCCCTCTCCGCGCTCTTCGCGCTTCTGTTCATGGCGCGGGTCGGCGGGGCGCGGCGGCGCCAAGTCATGGAGCGCTGGCCCGCACTGGCCTTAGCGGGCGCAGCATTGCTCGCTTTCGCACGAGGCGGATGGCTGCCCGGGGTCCTTCTCACCCTGGCAGCTGGAGCGGCTTGGGAGCTGTGGCCTCGGTTCACAGCGGCGCGTGCGCGAACTGCAAAAAATTCCACGCCCGACCCCGCCGACGCCGAAGCGCGAGCGATTCTTGGGTTGGGCGAAGATGCAACAGCCTCGGAGATTCGCGCCGCCTACCGGATGAGGATGGCCCAAGCGCACCCCGATCGTGGGGGCTCCCATAGCGAAGCCGCGCGGCTCACAGCCGCGCGGGATCGATTACTCAAGAAGACGCGCTGACGGCTATTCGTCGGCGCTGGCGGCTTCGCCTTCTTCGCTGGCGTCGGCGCCGCCTTCATCGCCCTGGGCGAGCGGCTCGACGGGCAAGCGGACCGGCGACAGCGTCTCAACCACCATGCCTTGATAGGTCGAGTACGGGCTGGCCGGCGCGGCCGACTGGACAGGGGCGGAGGCGTTTAGCGTGCCGGGCGCCAACTGAACGTCGAGGCGGTTGGTCGGCATGCTGGCGTAGGTGGCTGCGTTCGGGTCTTCGCGGCGGGCATATTCCTGGTAGGCGCCCTCGATCAGATAGGCAACCTGAGCGTCGCGAGCTGCTGCGGTTTCGCCGCCCAGAACCACCACGATCACGCGCCGATTGCCGCGCTCGGTCATCGTCGCGAGGTTGAAGCCCGAGGCGCGGGTGTAGCCCGTCTTGATGCCGTCGACGCCTTCCACTTGACCCAGGAGGCGGTTGTGATTGCGGCCCGAGGAGCGGCGCCAAGCGAAGTTCGGCGTCGAGAAATAATGATAATACTCCGGAAAATCGTTCCAGATCGCCTGGCTAAGACGGGCCATGTCGCGCGCGGTGGTGCGATGGCGCGCATCCGGCAGGCCGCTTGCGTTGGCAAAGCGTGTGTTGGTGAGACCCAGCTCGCGGGCGCGAGCGGTCATGTTGGCGGCAAAGCGCGCTTCCGTACCGCCCAAGCGCTCCGCCGCCAGCACGGCGACGTCGTTGGCCGATTGGACGACCAAGGCGCGGATGGCTTGCTCAACCGTGATGCTGTCGCAGCCGCGGCGGCGCGTGCAGCCCAGGCCAAGCCGGGACGGCGGCTGGCGCGCGGCATTGCGCGAGGCTGTCCAGCGTGTGTCCAGGGTGATGTCGCCGCGCTCAAGCGCTTCGAAAATCATGTAAAGCGTCATCATCTTGGTGAGCGACGCGGGGAACCTGGCCTCGTCGGCCTGGTCCTCATGCAACACCTCGTTGGTGCGCGCGTCCATGACGATGGCCGCATAACGATCTTGGGCTGCAGCAGGCGCCGCAACGGAAAGCATCAACGCCGCCGCCACGGCGCCGAGCCAAGTTTTCATCGTAAAGAAACCCGCAGTCTTCATCGGCGTCCCGTCCCGCAATCGCGGACTTTTCAGGCAAATCGCGTGCCGCGCAGCTTACAGATTCATTAGTTCGGGTTAAGCGACCGTTTGCAGCCGCGCCTGCACTTAAATCAGTAAGTCCGGTCGACCCGTCTAAGTTGCCCTCCCAGTTTGTTAAAATCTTGCTGAGCCGAAGCTTAACGACGGTGAAAAGCAGTTGGAACCAAGCCCTACAACTCATGCTGCGCTGCAGCATTTTTCTATTGACTTCGCAGGTGCAGCATAACATATACGGCGTCGAACCGCCGGGTTATCCCCGGTGAATCGCCAAAATACCCCCCGTGAGGAGAACCCAGATGGCCACTGCGAAGACCGCCCCCCGCGCCGCCAAGTCGGCCACCGAGGCGTTTGAAACCGTTTCTCTCACGTCGACCGAAGCGGTCCGCGAGAACTTTGACCGTGGCGTCGCCGCCCTGTCCGAAGCCTCGGCCTTCGGCAAGCAGAATTTCGAAGCCTGGCTGGCATCGGCCACGGCCGCTCAGAAGGGCTTTGAGGCCCTCTCTGCCCGCACCGTAGCCTTCCAAAAGCAAGCGCTTGAGAACCATGTAGCGGCTGCCAAGTCGCTGATGACCTCGAAGAGCGTGCAGGAATTCGTCGAGAAGCAGAACGAGTACGCGAAGGGCGCTTTTGAAGCCTATGTCGCGGAAGTCACGGAAGTTTCTGAACTCGTTCAGGGGCTCGCCAAGGACGCGCTGCAGCCGATCAACGAGCGCGTCAACGCCGTCGGCCAGTTCGTGCAGACCGCCGGCCGCTAAGCCAAGCGACTTCAGGCGCGAGCGTCTGAGGGCTGAAAATCGGAAGGGCCCGCTGCGCAGCGGGCCCTTTTCGCGTTCACGGTGGTGTGCGCATCGCCGCTGCGCAAGCCCTTCCATAGCCATCGCCGATCCATAAATTGTTCAGCATGTGGGCTTCAGGCTCGTCCGGGCGGACGAGTCGGTTGGGCTCGGGTGAAGCGCCGGACGTCGATGAGCGACCCTTTTAACGAAGACGACGGTCCTGACGACGGCGGGGCGGACAACCGTACCGGCACAAAAACGCTTACCCGGACCAAGAAGCCCAG
>DASPMA010000200.1:0-5806 GCA_035627335.1 Binatia bacterium | reverse complement strand
TTCTTTCGCCTTCGCCGCAGTTTGCAGCTTCTGCTTCTCGGCGCTCCACGCCGCCGTCAGTTCGCCCGATCGCGCCTCGAGATCGGCGATCTCGCCCTCCAGCTTCTGCGCGCGATCTCGCGAGCCCTCATCCTTTTCCTTCTTCAGCGCCTCCAGCTCGATCTTCAACTGCACCAAGCGGCGGTCGAGTTCATCCAGCTCTTCAGGCTTCGAATCCACGGCCATGCGCAAACGCGCGGCGGCTTCGTCGACAAGGTCGATCGCCTTGTCCGGGAGAAAGCGGTCCGTGATGTAGCGATGTGAGAGCTGCGCGGCGGAGACGATAGCCGCATCCGAAATGCGCACGCCGTGGTGCGTTTCGTAGCGGTCCTTCAGCCCGCGCAGAATGGAGATCGTGTCTTCGACGCTAGGCTCGTCGACAAACACCGGCTGGAAACGCCGCGCCAGCGCCGCGTCCTTCTCCACGTGCTTGCGATACTCATCAAGCGTGGTGGCGCCGACGCAGTGCAACTCGCCGCGCGCCAGCGCCGGCTTCAGCAGGTTCGAGGCGTCCATCGCCCCCTCCGCCTTGCCCGCGCCGACCAGCGTGTGCAGCTCGTCGATGAACAGGATTATGCCGCCCTCAGCCGCGGTCACTTCCGACAGCACCGCCTTCAGCCGCTCTTCGAATTCGCCGCGGAACTTCGCCCCGGCAATCAGCGCGCCCATATCGAGCGCCAGCAGCTTCTTGTGCTTGAGACTCTCCGGCACATCGCCGTTGACGATGCGCAGAGCGAGGCCCTCGGCTATGGCCGTCTTGCCGACGCCGGGCTCGCCGATCAGCACCGGATTGTTCTTCGTCCGCCGCGACAGCACCTGGATCGTGCGCCTGATTTCCTCATCGCGTCCGATCACCGGATCAAGCTTGCCCTTGCGCGCGTCCTCCGTGAGGTCGCGCGCATATTTCTTCAACGCATCGTACTGATCTTCAGCGGAGGAAGACTGCGCCGTGCGCCCTTTGCGCAATTGCTGGATCGCCTGTTCCAGCTTCTGCGGCGTCACGCCGGCCTTCTTCAGGATTTCGTTCGCCTTGCCTTCGGCGATCGCCAAGCCAAACAGCAGTCGTTCGGCCGTCACATATGAATCGCCCGCCTTCGTCGCGGCCTGGTCTGCCGTATCCAGCGCACGCGCCAGGGAGGACGACATGTACATGCGGTCGTTGCCGCCTTGCACTTTCGGCAGCGCGCGCACGGCCGCATCGGCCTCATCCGCCGCCCTGCGCGGATCGGCGCCAGCCGTGCGCAGCAATTCGGCCGCGAGCCCTTCGCGGTCGTCCAGCAGCGCCTTCAGCAGGTGCTGCGTATCGAGTTGCTGGTTCTGTTCCCGGAGCGCGATCGTCTGCGCGGCTTGCACGAATCCGCGCGCGCGCTCGGTGAGCTTTTCCATATCCATGAGCGACCCTTACGGCGTCCCGCGTCGACCTCCATTCTTGGCCGATCAACGTGGCATGAGTGATGTTGTTGCCTGAGAACTAGGTGTGGCGTCCGGGCGACACAAGGGGTTAGGTTCCGGCGTATGGTTTCCCTGAAGCACTTTCTATTCACCGCTTTGCTTGCCGTAGCCGCATGCGCCCCGACACCCTCGGAACCGCCAAACGGCGCCGCGCAGGAAGAAGTCGCCGAACTCTGGACCGCCGAGACGCGAACAATTCTCACTGGCGACGCCGCGCGCTCACTCGCGCGCCAATGCAGCCGCATTTCACCTGGCCCTGTCGAAGAGGTGTGGACGCCAACCGACGCGGAGGTGGCGGCCATTGAGGATGAACTCATCCTCCTCGTCGCCCGCGAACTGGAAGAAGCCAGCCAGAGTCCATCACCCGGCGGCTACTATCGTCAATATGCTGGCTTCGTAATCGGTGGACAGCGCGTGATCTACGTCAACGGCGTCGACGACACTGCCATCCAACGCGCGCCCAATCCTAACCACCCATTCGATTGGCGCACGCAACCCGTTCAAATCTGCGACGGCGGCACTATCACATTCGGCGCCGAATACAATCCAGCCACGCACCGATTCTCAAATTTCGCGTTCAACGGCGCGCTATAGGTTAAGTTCAAATGCAGAGCATCGACGATATCATCTCAGCGCTCGCCGCGCTCCGCGGCCATGACGGCGAACAGAACATCGTGATCGATCTCACTCGGGCTCCGTGCTGATCGAGGGAAATCGCGCCGGGCTAATCGAACTCGCGCGCCAAGTCCTTTTGGTCGCCTCCAAGAACGTCAGCGGCGCCCACCAGGACTTCGACGAATCTGGCTTCGCATCGAGGGCCGATGCGACGCTAACTGTCGCATTTATTCCTAGGCTAACTTAGCCCCGCATCACATACCCGTAGCGCCGGTTGCTCGGCAGCGCGCCGCTCTGCCGATGCGCGGCCTTCTCTGCGGTCAGCCGGTCGTCGCGCCAGGCGTTTCGTTCCGCGTCGGTGAAGCTATAGAGCCGCGCATTGTTGTCACCGAAAATCGCGCGCTTCACGGCGCCATCCGCATCGCCCAGCGGCGCAAAGCCGTGCGCGCGCTGCATGTCTTCCGGGATTTCCAGCCGCCGCAGTCCCTCGATCTGCCATTGCGGCGCTCCGGTCCACACGGCGTCCGTGCCCCAACAGACGTGATCTGCGCCAAGGCCCTTCACCAGAATGCCCATGATCGCCGCACATACGCGCGGCTCGGAGATCAGCGTCTGCGCGAAAATCTGCCCAAGGTCGCCGTACACATTCGTCACGCCGTGCCGGGCCGGAATGTCGGCAAGATCGCTCACCCATTCGATCCGCCCGGTGCGATCGAACTCCGCCAACGTCTCCGCTGAATCGCCCAACCGGTACGCGGAGTGATAAATGATGAAGTTGAGCTGCGGCCAATCCCGCGCCGCCTTCGCCACGTCGCGCACATCCGCATACGGCGCCAAGTTCGGAAAGCGCTGATCGAGCCCGCGCCCCCAAAGCCCCTTGTGCACGCACACGTTCCGCACACCCGCGCGCACCATCAGCTCGTAACCGCGATACGTCACTGCCTCATCGTCCATCCGCCACGGGTAGCGCGCCGTATCCTTGTGCGTGTTGTCGCCGACCGTGTAGCCCTTCACGCTATCGGGCCGAAGCTCTAGCGACGCCTGCAAATGCTCCAGCCACCCCGGCGCGCCCGGCGTAAAGATCGCGTGCGTCATCAACCGCCGCGATCCCGCTTCTTCGTTCACCCGCGTACGCGCGTGCGCCATCTGCTCGTTGGTGAGGAACCAATCTTCCGGAATGTCTGACGGCGCAGACGAGATCAGCGCAACCTTGGTGTCGCTATCGAGGAAGATCTCGCGCCGATAGTTCGCGAACTTCAGGTGCTCAATCGTTTGTTCGCCTTGCAGATCGGGGTTCCAGCCCTCGCCACGAACCGACTCGCGCAGCCGCACGAAGCCTGCCAGCCTTGTGTCGTCGCGAAGAAAGTGCGTGTGCATATCCATGATGAACTGATCGGCGAGCGCATCCGCCCGCGCATTCGCCACATCGGGATCGCGCGCCTCCTCTTCGTCCACCGCCATGGCGCAGCCATATGTGGCGTTCAGCGCCAGAAACGCCGCCGCCATGCCCATCGGCGTGCCGAAGAAGCGCCGCCGCGAGAGGCCGTGGCGCGGCGCGATCTCATCCGCCATCGCATAGAGCCGCATTTCCGCCTCGCGCTGCCTGCGCGTCTGGGGCGGGGGCGCATACTCCTCGCTGGAAACGATCTGCGTCGGCAGCGGCGTGCGCGGCAGCACCTCCTCGGCGCGCTTCAGTTTCGCCTTATCGTCGTCGCTGAGGAACTTCATGTGCGTCTCCCGTTCATCGGGAGACTACCCGCAACACCGAGCAGCGCACGTCAAAATCGATCAACACGCCCGAAAGCGCGCTCACGGGCTCGCAGTGTCTTCTACTTGCGGCTCATCCGCCGCCGGGCGGCTGAAGCCGCCGATATGCCAGCCGAAGAACAGAACACCGATGATCACTATGGCGATAATGCCGATGATGATTCGCTTGGCGAGTTTCAACGCCACCCAAACGATAACCCCGAGCAGGACAAGCCCGAGCGCACCGTCGAAAACCGACCAATTGATATCCATGCCAGCCCCCTAGTGCGCCATCAGTAGCGGAACGTCGGCCGCGCGCAAAAGTTCGCGCGTGGCGCCGCCGAACACAAGCTCACGTAGACGAGAGTGCGCGTAACCACCCATCACCACCAAATCCGCGCCCAGCGTCTTGGCCTCTTCCAGAATAGCGATTGAGGCAGACCGCCCCATACTATCGACGTTGCGCACCTCCGCTGGCAGACCCCGCCGCGACAGGTGGCCCGCGATGTTGGCGCCCGGCTGATCGCCATGACCGAACATTTTTGGCTTAGCGTCCACCGTCAGCACGGTCACTGCTTCCGCGAACTCAAGCAGGTCGTCCGCTTCCGACAGCGCGCGCGTCGCTTCCCGGCTCGCGTCCCACGCCACCACGACGCGCTTACCGATGCTTGTGCCGTTCCAGCCCGGCGGGGCAATCAGCGCCGGACGGCCGGAGTGAAACAGGACGCCTTCGATGATTTCTTCACGCAGCTCCGACCCTGGCCCATCTCCCGGCCGCGTCATCACCGCGACATCGGCGTAGCGCGCATGCACCGCCGCCACGCGCCCCAGATCGCGCGATAACGCTTCCGCATTGCGCAACTCGTACCCTCGCTCGAATTGCTTCAGCCGGTGCTCGACGCGACGACGCTCGGCTTCCGCCTCCTGCCGCGCACGGCCGAGCAGCTCTGCCCAGACGCCCGCCACTACGGTCGGCTCATAGGCCAGCGGCTCGTCGGGGAGCGGGGTCAGGAAGGCCGCCGCGATATGACAATCATCACCGTTTTGCCGCGCCAATGCCTCGCCAAGCGCAAGCGCCGGCGCATCGCTTTCAACGTCGGAAACGATGACGAGAACGTCTTTCCAGCTCATTTCAGGTGTCGGTGTCAGTGTCAGGGATCTGGAACATACCACAAATCAGGCAAGCGTTAGCGGTTATCTTCGCAAGCGCGCTGACACCTGATACCTGACATCCGACACCTGGAGGCCGCATGGCGCTCGAATTCCGCACGGATGCGTATATCAACGGCGCCTGGCGCACCGGCGCTAAGCGCTTCAAGGTTTACAATCCCGCCAACCAGGGCGTGATCGCGGAGGTTCCCGATCTCGGTGCGGTCGAGACGGAAGAGGCCATCGCCGCGGCGCATGCCGCCTTTCCGGCTTGGGCAGCCAAGTCCGCCAAGGAGCGCGCGGCAATCATGCGCGCCTGGTACGATTTGATGATGGCCGATATCGACCGGCTGTCGCGTCTCATCTCGCTCGAAGGCGGCAAGCCTGTCGCCGAAGCCAAGGGCGAAGCCGCTTACGGCGCGGCGTTCGTGGAATGGTTTAGCGAGGAAGCCAAGCGCGCGTACGGCCGCGTCATTCCTTCAACGACGCCCACACGCCGCTACCTGACCATCAAACAGCCAGTGGGCGTCGCCGCCGCGATCACGCCGTGGAATTTTCCCATGGCGATGATCACGCGCAAAGCCGCGCCCGCGCTCGCCGCCGGCTGCACCTTCGTGGTGAAGCCCCCCTCGCAAACGCCGCTGACGGCGCTCGCGCTGGCGGAGTTGGCCGAGAAAGCCGGCATCCCCGCTGGCGTCTTCAACGTCGTCACCGGCCACGACGCCGCCGCCATCGGCAAGGTCATGTGCGAGAGCCCGCTGGTGCGGAAGTTCTCGTTCACTGGCTCAACCGAGGTCGGCAAGAA
>DASPMA010000199.1:0-6371 GCA_035627335.1 Binatia bacterium | reverse complement strand
CGACGCCGGCGACGTGGCGGATGCCGAGATAGGCGGAATAATCGACGCGCCCAACCAGATAGCAGATGAGCCCGAACGCGCCCGCCGCAATCATCACAGGCACGATGGCGAGCCCGTCGAGGCCGTCAGTCAGGTTGACCGCGTTCCCGAAGCCCACGATCACGATCATCATGAAGACGATGTAGAACGCAAACAGTTGGATGCCCCAGTCGGTCACGAAGGGCAGCGCCACGATCGTCAGCGGATCGCCCGCCATCAGCGCGTTCACGAAACCCATCAAGTCATGTGTCGCCGTCGGCGTGGTTGCGATCCACTCGGCGCCGAGCATCACCAGCGCCGCCACAAGCGCGAACGCAAACTCGAGCGCCAGACGTAGTTTTGCGGAAAGGCCGCCATGGTGCTGCTTGGTCACCTTCGCAAAATCATCGACGAAGCCGATGAAGCCAAAACCAACCGTCACCAGCAACACCGCCCAGACGTACGCGCTGTTCCAATCGGACCACAGCAGCGAAGCGATCATCAGCGGAATGAGAATGATAAGGCCGCCCATCGTCGGCGTGCCCTTCTTCGTCAGCAGATGGCCTTGCGGGCCGTCTTCGCGGATCGGCTGGCCTTTGCCTTGCTTCTTGCGCAGCCAGTGAATGAACGGCGCGCCCATCACGAAGGCGATGATCATCGCCGTGAACATGGCGCCGCCAGTGCGGAAAGTGATGTAGTTGAAGAGGTTGAAGAATTGCGAGCGCTCTTCGAACTGCCCCAAGAGCTCAAGCATTCGTGTCCCCTTTAAGCGCCGCCAGCGCCGAAACCACACGGCTCATCTTCGAGCCGTTCGATCCCTTCACCAACACGACGTCGCCCGAACGTAACGCGTTCGCAATAACCGGAATCAGCGCGTCGGCTGTCTCGGCATAGCCCCCGCGGCGCGAAGCTGGAAGCGCCTCCATGAGTGCGCTCATGCGCGGTCCTGCTGCGAACACCAGATCGACGCCGGCCTGCTCCAGAGGCTGCGCAAGCCCCGCATGATACGCGCACTCATCGGGCCCGAGTTCCAACATATCCCCAAGCGCAACAATGCGCCGCCCGCCCGCGCCCGGCTTGCGCGCCGCGAGTGTGGAAAACGCAGCGGCCATCGACGCGGGATTGGCGTTGTAGGCGTCATCCACAAGCATGAAGGCGCCGAATGGCGCCTCGACGCGCTGCGCGACGCCGCGCCCGTCGAATGCGCGCAAATGTTCGAGTGCATGCGCCGCCGCGTCGAGGTCGGCGCCGACAACATCAGCGGCCGCAAGCGCCGCGACAGAATTCAGCGCCCAATGCGCGCCCTCCACGCCAACGCGATAGCGGATCGAGCGGCCGAGGATTTCCGCTTCCGCGTTCGAGCCGCTTTCATCCATGTCGAACTTCAACAGCCGCGCTTCGCATTCGGCGCCACGGCCGAAGCGAACGAGGTTCGCGCCATTGCGCTCTGCCGCCTCGATCAGCCGCGCCGCATGTGGCGCATCCGCCGGAATGATCGCCGCGCCGCCTGGCTCCAGTCCCGCATAAATATCGCCCTTCTCATCGGCGACAGCTTCAAGCGAGCCAAGATTCTCCACGTGCGCGGGCGCGATGGTCGTGACGAGCGCCGCGTGTGGCCTCACAAGCTGCGCCAGCGGCAGGATTTCGCCGCGATGGTTCATGCCGATCTCGAACACGGCAAACTGACTCTCGCGCGGCATTCGCGAGAGCGTGAGCGGCACGCCCCAGTGATTGTTATAGCTCTTCACCGAGCGATGCGTCGCGCCGCTGGCGGAGAGGCAGACAGCGAGGGCTTCCTTCGTCGAGGTCTTGCCTACAGAGCCCGTCACCGCGACCCGCTTGGCGGAGCTGCGATCACGCGCCGCTTCGCCAAGCTTGCGCAGTCCATCGAGCACATCGCCGACGACAAGCGCCGGGCCGAGCCCGTCAGCTTTGCTCGCCTCGGAGATCAGCGCAGCGCTCGCGCCGCTGACGAAGGCTTGCGCGAGGAAGTCATGCCCATCGCGGACATCCTTCAACGCCACGAACAAGTCGCCCGGCTCCAGCGTGCGCGTGTCGATGGAAATACCACCCGCGCTCCAACCATCGCCATGCACGAGCCGGCCGCCGCTTGCACGCGCGGCTTCTTGTGCCGTCCAGAGTTCACTCACGATTGCGCCTCCAGCGCTGCGCGCGCGACGTCTTGATCCGAGAACGGGTGGACGACGCCTTTGATGATCTGACCGGTCTCATGCCCCTTGCCGGCGATCATCAGCGCATCGCCCGGCTTCAGCATCGATACCGCCTCGCGGATCGCCTGCGCACGATCACCGATCTCAGTTGCGTTGGGCGCGGCTTTGAGAATCTGCGCGCGGATGGACGCCGGCGCTTCGCCGCGCGGATTGTCGTCCGTAACAATCACCACATCCGCGTGTCGCGCGGCGATCGCCCCCATTTTTGGCCGCTTGTCCGCATCGCGGTCGCCACCGCAACCAAACACCGCGATGATCCGTCCCGGTGCATGCGGCCGCGCAGCGCGCAGCAACACGTCAAGGCCGTCAGGCGTGTGCGCATAATCGACGAACACATGCCCGCCGGTTTTGCTTTGGCCAACGTGCTCCATTCGTCCGCGCACCGGCTTCAGCTTTGACATGCCCGCCCAGACGTTTTCGGGCAGTTCGCCGAGCGCAAGCGCCAACGTGGCGGCGGTGACGGCGTTGATCGCCTGGAACTCACCGATCAGCGGCAGTTCGACGTCCTGCTCCTCGCCGTTCCAGCGCAACGTCATCGTCTGCGCGTTCGGGCGCGGCTGGATCTCCACGATCTTCAGCGCGCCTTCGCGCGGCGCACGCCAGCCGCAAAGCATGATCTTTAGACCTCGCGCTGCAGCGCCCTTTTCGAACGCTTCGCACGCCGCGGCGTCCGCGTTGATCACCGCAACGCCGCCGTCGCGGACCAAAGGCCACAGCTTCATCTTGGCGTCACGATAGCTCGCCATGTCGACGTGATAGTCGAGATGATCCTGCGTGAGGTTCGTGAAGGCGCCGGCCGCGAACGTGAGCCCATCGACGCGATGTTGTTCGAGCCCGTGGCTCGAGGCCTCCATCGCGCAATGCGTCACACCTTCGTCGGCCAGGCTCGCCAACGTTGCGTGAACCGCGGCGGGGTCGGGCGTCGTGTGCCCAAGATCGATCACGCCGTTCGGCCCGATCGCGCCTAGCGTGCCCATGCTCGCCGCGCGCTTGCCGGCGCTCGCCCAGATCTGGCGCAGGAAATCGACGGTGGAGCTTTTGCCGTTCGTGCCGGTGACAGCCACGATGGTCCCCGGCCGGCGCGGATAGAAACGCGACGCGGCTAACGCAAACGCGCGCCGCGGATCGTCCGCGACAACGTTGGGAATTCCAGGGTCGGCGCCGAGATCACCCGCGCTCAGCACAGCGACGGCGCCATTCGCCCGGGCCTGCGCTACATAATCGCGTCCGTGCGCCGCGACGCCCCGCAATGCCGCGAACAGAAAGCCGGGCCTCACAGCCCGCGAGTCCGCGGTCAGGCCGGCGATGTCCACAGCAGAGGCGTCCGGCGGCACGCCAGTCGAGAACAGATCGCCGAGTTTCATGCCCTCTCCCTAGCGCGCGGGCGCGCTCGGCTCCACCCTGAGGCCGAGCATGGGAGCGATACGCCGGAGCGTGCGCGCCACCACAGGCGCGGCCACCATGCCGCCAGCGGCGCCCTCACCCGTATCGTCCAACGCAACGACGATCACGTAACGCGGATCGTGCGCCGGAAATACGCCTGCGAACGAGGAGAAATTGCGGCTTTCGACATAGACGCTTTCTTCGCCGAGTTTCTCGGCGGTGCCGGTCTTGCCGGCGATGGCCAGACCCGGCACGTCGGCCGCGCGCCCGGTGCCGTCCACGACCGCCGCGCGCATGTAGGCCAGCACTTGGCGCGTCACCTCCGGCGCGAATACTTGCCGGCGTTCGATCTCCGCGTCCGGCGCGCGCGCGATCAATGTCGGCGCAACCAACGCGCCTTGGTTGGCGAACACTGTGTAGGCGGCCGCCAACGTCGCCGGCGTCGCGGCCAGCCCGTAGCCAAACCCAAGCCCGGCCACATCGCGCCGTCCGCGCGCATGCGGCGCCAGCGGCGCTTCGTTGAAGCCAAGCTCCAGTCGCGTCGCTTGGGTCAATCCGAGCCGTTCGAGATAAGCGCGCTGTCGCACCGCGCCGAGCCGCAACGCCAGCCGAGCAGCGCCGATATTGGACGAGCGCGCAAGAATATCGCGCAGGCTGGCCAGCCCGCGGATCGGCTCGTGATCCTCGATAACGCTGCCGTCGATATCGAACGCCTGCGAGAGGTCGAAAAATTCTCGGGCGGTCGTCACCTGTTCCTGCAGCGCCATCGCCACGGTGAACGGCTTTATCGTCGAGCCCAGTTCATGCACGTCCCCGGCGACGCGGTCACGGCGCGCGTCGTCCGAGGCCGCGCCCGCATCGTTGGGATCGAACCGCGGCCAGGACGTCAGCGCCAGCGTCTCGCCGGTTCGCGCATCGAGCAGAATGGCGGCGGCGTTGGACGCACGCGCCGCACGCGCGGCTACATCGAGTTCAATCTCCAGCGCGTATTGCATGCGCACGTCGATTGAGAGGCGCACCGGCCGGCCCACCGCGCCAGCGGCTCGAATCTGCCGGTCCAGCCCGCGCTCAACGCCGGCGAGCGGATTGAGATCTACGTCGGTGAAGCCAAGCGTGTGCGCCGCCATCTGTCCTTGCGGATAAATGCGCCGGTCCTCCGCTTCAAAGCCAATGCCGGCCAGCCCCAGCGCATGCACGTTTGCGCGCTCTTCTTCGGTGAGACTTCGCCGCAGATAGACCAGCTGGCGCGACGTATCGTTCAGGCGCCGGATGGTCGCGGCGCGATCGAGTTCTGGAAACATGCGAGCGAGCGCCTCGGCCGTCTCCGGCGGATTCCAAACGCGCGACGGCGCCGCCGTCAGGGCGTAGGCGCGCACAGTCGTGGCGAGCAGCACCCCATTGCGGTCCACGATGTCAGCGCGTGGCGTCACTGCAATCCCCGCATTGCGGCGCGGTTCAGCCAACGGATCGCCGGAGAAAGCAAGCTGCACCGCGCGGCCCGCCAGCAATAGAAGCACCGCGAACACGCCGATCGCCAGAAAACGCACGCGATTGCGCGCAGGCGCGGCCTCGCCGAGCGTCTCCAGCGTCGCCTCGCGCGGCGCGAGGATGCTTGCGGCGTTGAACGGCCTCATTCAGCCGGCCCCGGCGTCCGGGGCGGCGGCAGGCGCTGCTTCAGCGCAGATTCCGGCAACGCCGCGCCTTCACTGCCGACCGTAACGCCCAAATGATCCTCTGCCAGCGCTTCGATGCGCGCCGGACTCTCCTGCGCCGCGATCTCGGCGCGCAGCGCGCGCAAATCCGCTTCGCTCTCATCGATCTGATGTTGGAGCTGGCGCACATGCGCTTCAGTACGCGCGGCGTCAGTCTTGGCTTTGTAAAGGCCGATCACCAGCGCCACGATGATCAGCGCCGCGACTGCGTAAGCCCCGCGCCTCAGGAGAGTTTTGTCCATTCGGCCTCCGCGCGCGGCGCGAGCGCCGGGGGTTCGAGTTCGTCCCAGGCCGGCGCATCGGTGCGCGTCGCCCAGCGGAGCTTCCCCGACCGCGCACGCGGATTGGCGGCGATCTCCTCATCGCTCGGCGCGGTCGCGCGCCTTTGCTCCAGCGCAAAACTCGGCGCGCGCGACGGTGGCAAGTCCGGCGCATGGCGCGAGCCGCGCCCCTGCGCGGCGGCGCGCTCAGTCAGAAAGTGTTTCACCATGCGGTCTTCCAGCGAATGGAACGACACCACCGAGAGCCGCCCGCCCGGCTTCAGCGCCCGCTCCGCCGCCGAGAGCCCGCGCGCCAGTTCGCCCAGCTCATCGTTCACTAGCATGCGCAGCGCCTGAAATGTCTTCGTCGCCGGATGCGTGCGTGCGCCTTTGCGGCCGCCGACCGCATCTTCGACAATTTTCGCGAATTGCAGCGTGCGCGTAATTGGCGCCTCCGCGCGCGCGCACACGATGCCCCGCGCAATGCGCCGGCTGTTATCCTCTTCGCCGTAGCGATAAATCAGCTCGGCGAGCGCGCCTTCGCTCATGCCGTTGACGGCGTCCGCTGCGCTCGATCCTGCCGTCTCCATGCGCATGTCCAAATCCGCGTCGGCCTGGAACGAGAAGCCCCGCTCGGCTTGGTCGAACTGAAACGACGACACGCCGAGATCGAACACGACGCCGTCGAACAATTCGTCGCCGATCCGATCAAGCTCACCGAACCGGCTCGCCGCAATTGTGAAGCGATTCTGATGCGCCGCTTCGAG
>DASPMA010000198.1:0-2211 GCA_035627335.1 Binatia bacterium | reverse complement strand
GGCGTCACCATCAACCGCCCGCCGCGCGACGGCCACATGGCCTTCATCCGCTCCCCCGACGGCATCTCGATCGAACTGCTGCAAGCCGGCGAACCGCTCCCGCCGCGCGAACCCTGGGCCAGCATGTCCAACACCGGCACGTGGTGAACTCCATCGTCCCTCGCCCGCATTTGCGGGAGAGGTTAGGTGAGGGTGCGGCGCGGAAATCGGCAAACAATGGCGCTGCGCAAATCTTCAAAGGCTGGCGCTCCACCCTCACCCTGCCCTTTCCCTCCCAAAGGAGGGAGAGGGTTCTCAATACGAGGATTTAGCGCCCCTCTTTCCACGCTTTTCCGAACCCAACCCGCTGAATCCAAACGAACTCCCGCAAATCAATCCGACCGACCTTAGCCCGCGCCAAACTCCCCGGCGCATGAACAAACCCAAGCCGCCAATCTTCACCGAGCATCGCCGCAAGCGCCTCACCCTCTGGGCGCTGACGGTGCTCGGCTGGCTCATGTCGGTCTTGTTCGGCGATCGCGACGTGAGTTTCCGCCACCTCAAGCAGCGCCTCGACTACGTCTTTCTCGATGAACTCACCGGCACGACACGCGCGCTCCTCATCGCGCGTGCGCTGCAGTTCGCGAAAGTCCGCATGCCGCGCCGGCTACACTATTGGAAGCACGGCCGCTCGCTCAGACGCGCGCACTTCATGCGCTCCTTCCTCGGCGCCCATTTCCGCCGCCTGCTGACGCACCGCGACCTCAAGACCCACATTGCCCAGCTCATCGACGTGCTGCGCAAGCTCGACAGCCACGCGCGGCGCCTCGCGCAGCGCATGCGCACGCTGCACCGCCTCTGGCGCATCGTCCCGCCCATCGCGCCCGCCGCGCTCATCCTCGGACCGCCGGCGCGCCTTGTCCGCCGTAGCCTTGGCGGCGGCGGATCGTCGGCGCTTTCCGACAGCTCCTAGCTCTCAGAAGGCGTCGTGCTGGGCCTGTCGAAGCGCGGCGTCCCTACCCTCCGCCCACCAGCCGCCGGCGAGGCCCCTTCGCTGCGGGCGCCCGCGCACGCCTGAACGCAACTCGCGTTCGAGCGTTCACAATCTATGCCCGCGCAACTCCGCATCGGCACGTCAGGCTGGCTCTACAAGCCCTGGCGCGGCGGCGCGTTCTATCCCAAGGGTCTCAAGCAGAAGGACGAGTTCGCGCACTACGCCACACTCTTCGACACAGTCGAACTGAACGGCTCTTTCTATCGTCTGCCTATCGAAACGGCGCCAACGCGCTGGCGCGAGCAAGCGCCAAAGAACTTTCTCTATGCCTGGAAGTATCCGCGCTGGCTTACGCACTATTACAAGCTGCGCGATCCAGCCGAGAGCTACAAACTTGTCTTCGGCCGCATGCGCGCCCTGCGCGAAACCGAAGGCCCCGTGCTCTTCCAGCTCCACCCGCGCATGGTCAAAGACCGCGAACGCCTTGCCATCGCGCTAAAGCTCCTCCCAAAAAACAAGCGTGTCACCTACGAATTCCGCCATCCCAGCTGGTACGACGAAGATATCTTCGCGCTACTGCGTGATTACGACGCCGCGCTCTGCATTTCCGATCACGCCGACGCGCCAACGCCTTGGCTAGAAACCGCCAGCTGGATCTATATCCGAGGCCACGGACCCAGCGGGCGCTATCACGGTTCTTACACAGACGCCGCACTCCGCACCTGGAGCAAGCACATCCGCGCCTGGTCCGCACAAAACAAGCACGTCTTTTGCTATTTCGACAACGACATCGGCGCGGCCGCGCCGCAGGATGCACTCCGTCTCAAACGCATGCTTTCACGCCCGCGCGTACGGACCTAGTTCGGATTTGATTGCTGCGATTGATCGTCAGCGCGGGCTGGGTCGGTGGGCTCGCCGAACTCCGAGCCAGCAGCCGTCTCCGCTTCGTCATAGGTCGGGTTCTGATCCTGACCTGCCGTCGTTGCGTCGGGATCGTTTGCGTTAGGCCCGCTCGAACTGCCGTACGAACCTTCCGGCTGCTCATTCGTCTCCGTCGGCTCGTTGCAGGCGGCAAGGGCACACGCACAAGCCGCGCCGAAAAGCAGCCGCCACATCATGGCGCTTGCTCCGTCGGCTGCGCCTGGCTGTTCGCATCGCCGGCCGGCCCCGGATCGGTTGCGCCCGTCGCGGCGGATCCACGTCCTCCTTCAGCGCCGCTCTGCTGCTGGTTCACGTAG
>DASPMA010000197.1:0-6726 GCA_035627335.1 Binatia bacterium | reverse complement strand
CGCATCGCGATAATCGCCGTTCGGCTGTGTGGAGAGATAGAAGTCGTAGGCGTCCATCGTGTCGCGGCGCGCAGCGCGATCCCACGCGGTGCGATCGTCGGCGCGCAATTGATAGATGCGCCGCTCGGCATCGCGGCGGTGATAGCCGTCCGGCCATTCGCGCAGATAGCGTTCGTAGTCGCGCACGGTGTCGCGCCGGCGCGCAGTGTCCCAGTCGTAATCGTCCTGGCGCTGTATGGCGTCCAGCGCGGCGCGCGCGTCGAGCGCGTAGGGCGAGCGCGGATACGCGCGCAGAAAATCGGCGTAGGCGCCGGGCGAATTCAGGCGGCGCGTGCGGATCCAAGCGCCTTCGTCGGTCGTCCAAAGGTAAGCGAGACGTTCGCGCGCGTCGCCAGCGTGCGCGCCGGAAGGCCAGCGATTGAGGAATGCTTCGTAAGTCTCGATGCGGTCGATGCCGGCGACTTCTTCCCAATCGGCGCGCTCTTCGGCGGCAAGACGCGGGGCTGCGAGGATGTCGCGGTGGGCGCGCGCCTCAACGGAGTTCGGGGACCAGCTGAAGCGAGCCAAATAGTCGTTAAACCCCTGTTCGGTTTGGCGCCGCTGCGCTTCGGCCCAGGCCTCGCGTTCTTCGATGGCAAGCTGATCAAGGCGCGTGCGCGCTTCAGCGGCATGTAAGCCGTCCGGATACGTGCCGAGATAGGATTGGTAGTAATTCGGAATGTCCGCGCTTTGCGCGGCGGTCCAAGCCTGTGCTTCGAGTTCTTCGGGGCTCGGCGGCGTGACGCAAGCCGCCAGGAGCGCGGTGACGGACGCCGCCGCCAACATCTTCATCCGCCAAAAGCCAGCCGCCGCCATCGTGCTTCCCCTCCGTCCCGTCTTTGCTGTAACGGAGCCAACCTGAATGGCAACGGAACGGGCGGGGGATAGCGATGAATTTGGGCCCCGTTTTCTGGGCGCTGGTTGCGCTGGGCGTTGTCGCAGCGGCAGCTTACGGGCTCTATTTTCTGCGACGACCAGCGGGCTGGGCGCGTGCGAGCGTGAAAACGCTGGCGATCGGCGCGCCCGCTATCGGGTTTGCAATTGCAGGCGCGCCCTTTCCACTTGTGTTGGCGCTGGCGGCTTCGGCGCTTGGTGATTTCTTTCTGGCGTTCGACAAAAAGTGGCTGCTGCCGCTGGGCATTCTCTCCTTCTTGATCGCGCAGCTTGTGTACTTCGTGATCTTCGCCGCGATCTGGTTCTTCTCCGGCGATAATTCCCCGCTATGGCCGCGTTATCTCGCGAGCGGCGCGCTTATCGCGACGACGGTCGCCTTTCTGATTTGGATGGCGCCGAAGCTTGGCTGGATGGCGTTTGGCGTGGTGCCGTACTCGATCGCGATCACGGCCATGGCGGCGACGGCGATGTGGCTGCCTTGGGTGGGCTGGCCGGCGATGCTGGGCGCAATGTTGTTCGTTGCGAGCGACTTTGTGCTGGCGACTGAGCTGTTTCGTTTGCCGAAAGATGCGAGTGTGCGGGCGATCACGGCCCCGGTCGTGTGGTGGACTTATGTAGGCGCGCAATCGTTGATCGTGACCGGAATCCTGCTGGCGGCGATGTGAGGAGATGACGATGCGGGTTGTGATAACGCTGGCTTTGATGCTTGCCGCGTGCGGGCAGCCGGAGACGAAAGCAGACGCGGCTTCGCCGCCAGCCGCTGAACCGGCGCCAGTCGCGTGGGAGACGCGGCTTTCGGAGATGTTGCCTTACATCGATGCGTGCATCTCGAAGTCGCCGGAAACGCGCTATGTCAACTACGCGGGGCTGCTGAACGACCGCGAAGTTGCTGTGCGTCTCGGTGGCGCGCCTGGAGAGTTCGTTTGCACCGTGCCGACCGCGGATCCGAGCGCTGCAAATGCGGCGATCGTGCCGGACGATGAGAACGAGGCGTTTGCCGGCGAAGGCTCGGCGACGTTCGTGCGCGGACCGGGCGATAATCCTGGCGGCGAATGCTACGAAGCGGAAGAAGTGCGCAACGCGGATGGCGAACTGATCGGCTGGTGGGCCGATCCGCATGGGTGTTGACGGCGCGAGGCGCGGATAAAGGAGCGCGGGTCTTCAGACCCGCATTGCCTGGACAGAACTGATGACGCGGCCAAGCTGGCACAGTCGCGGATATCTGCCGCATTGTGACGAAGACGGGCTGGTGCAGCACGTCGTGTTTCGTCTGGCCGACAGCTTGCCCGCCGCGGCGCTGGCGAAGATGGAGCTTCTGGACAAAATTCAACGATTTGCCCGCTGCGATAAGCTGTTAGACGCCGGTGTGGGAAGCGCATTGTTTCGTTCGCCCGCGGCCGCGCAGATTGTCGTCGATGCGTTGCTGTGGTTCGACGATCAGCGATATGCATTGGTCGCGTGGTGCGTGATGCCGAACCACGTGCACGCGGTGATCGAGCCTCGAGGCGAACATGCGCTTAGCCAGATTATCAAGAGCTGGAAGGCGTTCACGGCAGCGAACATCAATAAATTCTTAGGGCGGTCAGGGCGTTTGTGGGCGCCCGATTACTTTGATCGGTTCATGCGTTCGAACGAGCACCTCGCGACGACGATCGACTATGTCGAGCGAAATCCCGTCGCCGCGAAGCTTTGCGCTGCGCCGGCGGATTGGCCTTATTCTTCGGCGGCCTTGCGTGGCTGAGAGATGCGGGTCTGAAGACCCGCGCTCCTTTACGCTAGCCGAGCGACGGCAGATCGAGCTTTTGCTCTTTCGCGCACTGAATCGCTTCTTCGTAGCCGGCGTCTGCGTGGCGCATGACGCCCGTGCCGGGATCGTTCCAGAGCACGCGCGCGATGCGCTTGGCGGCGGCTTCTGTGCCGTCGCAGACGATGACGACGCCAGAGTGTTGCGAATAGCCCATGCCGACGCCGCCGCCATGATGCAGCGAGACCCACGTCGCGCCGGATGCGGTGTTAAGCAACGCGTTGAGCAGCGGCCAATCGGAGACCGCGTCGCTGCCGTCGCGCATCTTTTCGGTTTCGCGATTGGGTGAAGCGACAGAACCGGAATCCAAGTGATCGCGGCCGATGACGACGGGGCCGATCTCCCCTTTCGCGACCATTTCATTGAAGGCGAGGCCAAGGCGATGGCGTTGGCCGAGGCCGACCCAGCAAATGCGCGCGGGCAAGCCTTGGAAAGCGATGCGCTCCTTCGCCATGTCGAGCCAGCGATGCAGGTGCGCGTCGTTCGGGATGAGTTCTTTCACCTTGGCGTCGGTCTTGGCAATGTCCGCGGCATCGCCGCGCAACGAAGCCCAGCGGAACGGGCCGATGCCGCGACAAAAGAGCGGGCGCACGTAGGCAGGCACAAAGCCGGGATAGGCGAAGGCGTCTTCGACGCCTTGGTCTTTCGCGACTTGGCGGATGTTGTTGCCGTAGTCGACGGTCGGCACGCCCATCTTGTGATAGCCGAGCATGGCGTTGACGTGCACGGCGATGGATGCGCGCGCGGCTTCGCGCACCGCTTCGGGATTCTGCGCTCGCGTTTTTTCCCAGCGCTCGACGCTCCAACCGGCGGGCAGATAGCCATTTACTAGATCGTGCGCGCTGGTCTGATCGGTTACCGCGTCTGGGCGAATGCCGCGCTTGACCATTTCTGGAAGAACCTCTGCGGCGTTGCCGAGCAAGCCGACCGAGATGGCTTCCTTTTTCGCGCAAGCTTCGTTGATGAGCTTCAGCGCTTCATCGAGCGTTTCGGCGCGGCGATCGAGGTAGCGACTTTGCAGGCGCTTCTCGATGCGGTCGCTTTGGCATTCGATGGCGAGGCAGCATGCGCCGGCCATGACCGCAGCCAGCGGTTGGGCGCCGCCCATGCCGCCGAGGCCCGCGGTGAGAATCCACTTGCCGGACCAGTCGCCGCCATAATGCTTGCGGCCCATTTCGGCGAAGGTTTCGTACGTGCCCTGCACGATGCCTTGCGTGCCGATATAGATCCAGGAGCCGGCCGTCATCTGGCCGTACATCATGAGCCCCTTGCGATCGAGCTCGTCGAAATGCTCCCATGTCGCCCAGCGCGGCACGAGATTGGAGTTGGCGAGCAGCACGCGCGGCGCGTCGGCGTGCGTCTTGAAGACGCCGACGGGCTTGCCGGACTGGATGAGGAGCGTTTCATCGTCCTCCAGACGGCGCAACGTTTCAACGATGCGGTCGTAGGCCACCCAATCGCGCGCGGCGCGGCCGATGCCGCCATAGACGACGAGTTCCTCGGGATGCTCCGCTACATCAGGATCGAGATTGTTCATCAACATGCGCAGCGCGGCTTCGGTGAGCCAGGACTTGCAGCTGCGCTGGTCTCCACGCGGCGCGCGGATCACGCGCGATGGATCGCGGCGGGGGTTCATGTGGCTACTCCCGGAAATTAGCGCGGTGTGTTAGCGCGGGAGCCGATTAAGGTCTATGCCATGGCCTTTGAACTGCAGCGCCTTGGACCGCTCCCAGCAGACTTCCCTGCCCTGGCAGAGGCGGCCAAGCAGGAAGGATTCGACTTCGTCCACCGTCTCGGCGCGCGATGGGACGGCGCGCGCTATATGGACGATCCGCTGGCCACCGTTTGGGGCGCCTTCGCCGCCGAAGCGCTCATCGCGATTGGCGCGCAGACGCACGACGAATACGATCCCTCGCCACTGCATCGCCGCATCCGCCATTTCTATGTGCGCGCCCATCACCGGCGCGGCGGCGTTGGCCGCGCGCTGGCGGCGAAACTGATCGCTGATGCGCAGGGCCTCGCGCCGTTCCTGCACCTGCGCGCGACGCGCACGCACTCAGCGGCGTTCTGGGATTCTGTTGGGTTCGGACGCGTGACGGGGCGTGAGGATCGCACGCACGAGTGGGTGCGTGATTAGACGACGCGTCCGCCGAAAACCCGCTCCTTCAGCAGCGGCGCGCCGAGCCAGTAGCTGAGTTCGGCGGGAGTGTGAATATCCCAGACGGCGAAGTCGGCGGCTTTGTTTAGCTCCAGCGTGCCGATTTCGTCGAGCATGCCCAGCGCGCGGGCGCCCTCGCGAGTAATGCCGGCGAGCGCTTCTTCGGGTGTGAGACGGAAAAGCGTGCACGCCATGTTGAGCGCGGCGAGCGGGCTCGTCATCGGCGACGTGCCGGGATTGCAATCGCTGGCGACAGCCATACGCACGCCGGCTCGGCGCAACGCATCCACGGGAGGAAGCTGTTTTTCGCGCAGGAAATAGAACGCGCCGGGGAGCAGCACGGCGACCGTGCCGGACTTCGCCATGGCGGCGACGCCATCATCGTCGAGATATTCGAGATGATCCGCGGAAAGCGCGTGATAGCGCGCTGCAAGTGCGGCGCCGTTTTGATTTGATAGTTGTTCGGCGTGGAGTTTGACGGCAAGGCCATTCTCGCGCGCGGCGGAGAAGACGTAATCCACTTCCTCCGCAGTGAAGCCAATATTTTCACAGAACGCGTCTACCGCATCTGCAACGCCCGCCGTGGCGATCGCTGGGATCATGACGTCGGCGACAAGTTGCAGGTAGGCCGCGCGGTCTTCCTTGAACTCAGGCGGGAGCGCGTGGAGGCCGAGGAAGCTGCGCTTGACGCGAACGCCGGCGCGCGGGCCGAGTTCGCCGGCGGCTTCGAGCATCTTGAGTTCGGTTTCGAGATCGAGGCCGTAGCCGGACTTGATCTCCACGGTGGTGACGCCTTCGCGCGTCAGCCCGTCGAGTCGCCTGGCGGCGCTTTCAACGAGCTGTTCTTTCGTCGCCTCGCGGGTGGCGGCGACGGTTGAGACGATGCCCCCGCCGGCGCGGGCGATCTCTTCGTAACTGGCGCCTTTGAGGCGGAGTTCGAATTCGCGCGCGCGATCGCCGCCGAACACGATATGGGTGTGGCAATCAACGAAGCCCGGCGTGATCCAGGCGCCATTGCAGCGGCGGACTTCACGAGCGCGTGACTCCGGATCGGGCAAGTCGGCGGCGTGGCCGACCCAGGCGATGCGGCCTTTCTCGGCGGCCACAGCCCCGCGCAGGATGGCGCCATACGGCGCTCCGTTCTCGCGCATAGTGGCGAGGTTGCAGTCGGTCCAAAGCGTGTCCCACATGGTTCGTGTGTACACACCCCCTCCCCGTGAGGGGAGGGGGAAGGAGGGTGGGGCGATGCGCCGGCGTTTCAATAATCGGCGAGAAATTCTGACGCCGGTGTTTCCACCCGCCCCCTGCCCCCTCCCCTCACGGGGAGGGGGAGCGTAAGACGCACGCATGACCGACTCTGATTGCCGCTCTTGGTTCTCCGCGGCGGATTTGCTGACGAGCGACGCCAGCGCGCCGGTGGCGCTGCTGGGCGCGCCGCTGGGGTTGGGCTCGATCACGCCGGGGCGGTGCGATCTGGCGCCGGAGACGGTGCGCGCGGCGATGAAGCGGATGAGCGTCTACGATCTGGAGACGGAGACCGATCTCTCCGCGCTGCGCGTGTTCGACGCGGGCGATGTTGGCCTGGCGCAAGCGCAGCCCGCCGAGGCGCTGGCGCCGATTGTGGAGCGCCTGGCGCCGCTGACCAAGGCGCATAAGCTGACCATCGTGCTCGGCGGCAACAACGCAGTGACGCGCCCATGCGTGCATGCCCTTGATGCCACGCTGCACCGTGTGGGTGTGCTGACATTGGACGCGCACCTCGATTTGCGCGACACCGATTGCGGACTGACCAACGGCAATCCAATCCAGGCGCTGCTGGAAGACGGAATGC
>DASPMA010000196.1:0-4778 GCA_035627335.1 Binatia bacterium | reverse complement strand
GAAAACATCATCGGCGGCAGCGCCGGCGACTTCCTCACCGGCGATGCAAACAGCAACAAGATTCTCGGCGGCGGCGGCGACGACCACATCACGGGCGGCGCCGGCGCCGACAATCTCACCGGCGGTCTCGGCGAAGACGTGTTCGTCTATGCGGGCGAACTAGGCAACGATACGATCAACGACTTCGACGCCTGGGCCGATGGCGGACAGGACTTCCTGGACGTCAGCGTTATGGGCATCAATGCCGGCAATTTCGCCGCGCGCGTGGCGATCATAGATACCGGATCGGACACGGTCGTCCGCATCGACGACACCATCTTCATCACGCTGAAGAACGTCACCGGCGACGGCGACAACTCGATCTCCAGCGCCGACTTCCTCCTGGGGTCGTAGCAGAAACGGCCCGCACTTCGCTCCACACGCGGGCTAAGGCGCGATTGAACTATGGACCACCGGCGTCCGCCGACCAGCGGCGATGTTTGCCGGCCGGACGCCGGCGGTCCATAAAACACCCATGACCAAGCCCGCCCTGCTCGTGCATCCGCCACTCGGTCTCTTTGAATCGCGTCTCGGCGAGTTCGACGTCGTGCATTGGCCGACGGAGCGCAAAGATGTTCGCGCCGCTGTCACCATCGGCCATGTCGGCATCTCCAACGCCATGATCGACGCGCTGCCCGAGCTCGGCTGCATCGTCTGCTTCGGCGTCGGCGTCGACGGCATCGATCTAGACTATGCGAAGCAGCGCGGCATCGCCATCACGCATGGGCGCGAGATCAATCACGAAGACGTCGCCGATGTCGCCATCGGCCTCATCATCGCGCGCCTGCGCCTCTTCACCGAAGGCGAGAAAGTGCTGCGCGAAGGCGCATGGACGCCGCCCCTCGCCGTACCGCCGCAAAAGCGTTTGCGCGGGCGCAAGCTCGGCGTCGTCGGCATGGGCGCCATCGGCTCGGCCATCGCGCATCGCGGCCAAGCGTTCGGCATGGAGATCAAGTGGTACGGTCCGCGCGCCAAGCCCGACGTGAAGCACGCTTACGAGCCTGACCTGCTCAAGCTCGCCGAATGGTGCGACATCCTCGCCATCGCCGCCCGCGGCGACAAGACGACCGAGAAGGTCGTCAACGCCGGTGTGATCAAAGCCGTCGGCAACGACGGGATCATCGTCAACATCTCCCGCGGCAGCGTCATCGACGAGGACGCCATGATAGCCGCGCTCAAGTCCGGCGCGCTCGGCGGCGCCGGTCTCGACGTGTTCGTTGAAGAACCCACGCCCGCCGATCGCTGGCGCGACGTGCCCAACACAACGCTCACGCCCCATCTCGGCGGCGCCACGCGCGAGGCGCTGTGGCAAGGCTCGCAAAACGTGATGGAGAACCTCCGCCGCTTCTATGCCGGCGAGCCGCTGCTGACGCCGCTAATGTAACTTCGGACCGCCGGCGCGCACTCGCGGGCATATTTCGTTCACGCTGCACCAGCGCGGCGATCCGGGTCTTAGCTCACCCCGTACGGCGTTGAGCGCATGATCTTCTGCTCTTCCTCCGTCATGTCCGCCGGCACATCGGCAAACAATGGCGTGGAGAGATAGCGCTCACCCGTATCGGGCAGCATCGCCAGGATGTTCGCGCCCTTCGACGCTTCTTTCGCGATCGCCACCGCGCCCGCGAACGTCGCGCCGGACGTGATGCCGACGAAAATCCCCTCCTTCGCCGCCAGCTCCTGGCTCGCTTTCATCGCTTCCGCATTGGCGATCGTCAGAACCTTGTGCACGCGTTCGAGATCGGCCTCGGCGGTGAGCTTCGGAATGAAGTCCGGCGCCCAGCCTTGCATCGGGTGCGGCTTCCACGCCGGGTGCCCTTCAGCGGGCGTGCCGTCCGGATTGCGCTTTTGCTCCTGCTTGCTCGACAGCATCGCGGCATCGGCCGGTTCGCACACGACGATCTTCGTCTCAGGCGATTCCCGCTTCAAGACGCGCGACACGCCGTTGAGCGTGCCGCCAGTGCCATAGCCGCTGACGAAATAGTCGAGCTTCTCTCCGGCGAAGTCGGCGATGATTTCAGGCCCCGTCGTCTTCTCGTGATAGGCCGCGTTGGCTTCGTTCTCGAACTGGCGCGTCATGAACCAGCCGTGCGTGCGCGCGAGTTCCTCTGTTTTCAGCACCGCGCCCGTCGCGCGCAACGCAGCCGGCGTCAGCACTACCTTCGCGCCAAGGAAGCGCATCAATTTGCGCCGCTCGACCGAAAAACTCTCCGGCATGATCAGCACGCACGGATAGCCTTTTGCGGCGCACACCATGGCAAGCCCGATGCCGGTGTTGCCGCTCGTCATCTCCACCACGGTTTGCCCCGGCTTCAGTTCACCCGAGCGCTCCGCGGCCTCGATCACGCCGAGGGCCAGACGATCCTTCACCGAGCCCAGCGGATTGAACGCCTCGACTTTCACCCAAAGGTTCACGCCTTCAGGCGCGAGACGATTGATCTTCACGACCGGCGTGTGGCCAACGGTTCCGAGAATGTCATTGTAACGCGTCACGGGATCGCCTCCTCATTCGGGAGGGGCTTTATAGCTGCGTTCCGCGCAGGTGGCGTGCCCTAAGTCACGCCGACCGTCCGTGTTCTTTTGCCGTCAGTCTTTCGCCGCGTCCTCGAATTGCTTTTGCGTCTTCTCGTAGCGTTCCGGGTGCTCGTACTGCTCGCGCGTCGCCGCTTCGGTTAGCGCGTCCTTGCGCCGGTCGCGAGTCTTGTCGCGGTAAACGCCATACCCAATGGCGGCCAGGAGCACGATGGCGCCGATGAAATAAAACAATTCGTATCCCATGCGGGGTCAACCGATCCCGCAATGCCCAGTTCCAGTACGCGCCCGCACGGAACTGCCTCCCCTGCGCCATGGTTGAACCGCGGGGAAACCTTTGGAGAGAACAAATGGCTGAGAGAGAAGGCGGCGGAAGTTCCGGCTGGCTGGGATTCATCGCCGGGATCGCGCTGTTGGCGGTGATCGCCATTGGCGTGGTCGCCTACACGGGCGGCTTCAATCGTCCGCAAGAAACCGCGCAACTCGAAATCGAAGCGCCCGATATCGATGTTGACACGCCTGACATCGATCTTCCGAACCCGCCGCCCGCGCCGCAATTGCCGCCGGCGGCGACGCCAGACACCAGCGCCGCGCCGGCCGAACCGGCGCCCGCGACGACGCCGTAACAGCAACACAAACAGCAGAAGGGCGGCGGATCGCTCCGCCGCCCTTTCGTTTGTCACTCTGCGTGATCAGCGCAATTCGAACGTCACGCTCACACTGACGCGCGTCTCGATCTGTCCCGGCGCGATCGGCGTCGACGCATCCTGCGCCGCTTCCATGCGCACCGCGACCGGCATCGGCACCGGCGGGCCATAGCCGCCGCCTTCCTGGACCGCCACCACGCGCGCAACGCGCATGTTCAGCGCACTCGCATAGAGCTCAGCGCGCCGGCGCGCTTCCTCGATCGCATCGCGGCGCGCTGCGTCGAGCTGGCGGTCCGGATCCTGGTAGGAGAAAAAGACGCCGTTCACCGTATTGCCGCCGGCGCCCACCGCCGCGTCGATCACGCGGCCGGTGTTGTCGATGTTGCGGACCTTCGCGGTCACCGTGTTGTTCGCCTGGTAGCCGGTGATCAGCGGTTGTTGGTTTTCGCGATATTGCTGCTGCGGATAGACCGAGACGTTCGAGGTCTGGATATCGCGCTCCGCAATCCCCGCGCGCCGCAGCGCCTGCGTCAGCGCCTGCATGCGGCGCGCATTTTCCTGAAGGGCCGCCTGCGCGGTCTGCCCTTCCGTCGTGACGCCCAGATTGATCGTCGCCATGTCCGGACGGCCTTCGCTCAGCCCTTCGGCGCTTACCGTCAGCAGCGTGCCTTGCACAGGCGCCACGACCGGCGCCGGTTGGGTTTGCGCCAGGGCCGCACCCGGCACGGCGAATGCGGCGCAGGCAAACACCGCGGCTTTGAACAGACGCATGGTTCTCATCTCCATAAACCCTCAATGCATCTGACGCGGTACGGCCACGGCGAATTTGCGGCAACCGCGTGCTGCGCAAGCTGAGTTCGCGACTTCGTGACCGGCGAACCACAAGGCCGCGCCGGCGTTTTCACGTCATAACCGAGGAGCCTCACATGAAACGACTACTTGGAATGGCGGCGCTCGCCGGCGTCGGCGTGCTCGCCTATCGCGCAATGAAGAAGCGGCAAAGCGAAAGCCAGCAACTGCAGCCGATGGCGACGCCGCCGGTCCGCGATGCGGGCCCGGACGCCATGCGCGACCAGCAACGCCAATGGGGCCGCACCGACCAGCGCGCGGACCAGAGCTTTCCGGCCAGCGACCCACCCGGAACGTACTGAGCTTGCAGTAGAGCGGAGTGCGGACCATCTTCCTCAGATGGATCCGCCTCCACTTCCGCACGTCCGCGACGCCGGCCCCGCCGCGATGGACCACCCGCCCAAAACCTGGGACGAGGTGGACGAAGCCAGCGACGAAAGCTTCCCCGCCAGCGACCCGCCGGCGCACGAGCGCGAAAAACCGCTAACAAACTGAGCGAAATCAGCCCCCTCCGAATCGTTTCGGCGAATCGCTGTATAATACGCACTAACGCCAATCCCTCAGGCTCAGATGCGTTTCTCCGACACCTTGCTCCGACAGGTGCGCGACAGGGTCTCTATTGCCGATTACGCCGGCAAAAGACTGACCTTCGACAAGCGCAAGTCCCGGCCCGCCGCCGGCGACTATTGGGCATGCTGCCCGTTTCACCAGGAG
>DASPMA010000195.1:0-3185 GCA_035627335.1 Binatia bacterium | reverse complement strand
CTCTACGGCTCGATCCTTGGCATGACGCGCGCCGAAGTCGCCGCCAAGTACGACGCCATCGTCGATTTTTCCGAGATCGCCGAGTTCATGGACACGCCGGTGAAGCGCTACTCGTCCGGCATGTACGTGCGGCTCGCTTTCGCGGTCGCCGCGCACCTCGACCCGGACATTCTTCTGCTGGACGAAGTGCTCGCCGTCGGCGACTTCGCCTTCCAGCGCAAGTGCATGACCTTTGCGCGCCGCCTCGAACAACGCGGCGCGACCATCCTGTTCGTGTCGCACAACATGCACTCGATCAAGACCATGTGCGAACGCGTGATCTATCTGAAGAAGGGCCAGATCGTGTTCGACGGCTCGACGGCGGAGGGCCTCAAGCTCTACGAAGGCGACAGCCGCCTCGCCGACGCGCCCTGGTTCCGCGACGCCGCGCACGCGCCGATCAAGTTCACCGATGTGCAGCTGCTCAACGAGCGCGGCGAGCCGGCCAGCGTGTTCGATTACGGCGAACGCATGATCGTGCGCCTGAAGTACAATGCGCACCAGCGCGTTGAGCGCCCTGATTTCCGAGTCGGCTTCGACCGCGACGATGAAGTCGCGTGCACCACCTATTCCACATTCAGCGACAAAATCGATATTCCTTTCGTGGAAGGCGAAGGCGAGATCGAACTGCGCACGCCGCCGATCAAGCTGGTGTCCGATCTTTACGTCGCCAACATCGTGGTCCGCGACGCAGCCGCGTCCATGGTCGCGGCGCAGATCGGCGGGCATTTCCACGTGCGCCATCCGGTGCTGTCGGCGCAGGCGTACGGCGTCTATCATGAGCCGGGCGAATGGCGTGTCAGCCAAGGCGTCGAGCCGCTGCGCGAGGCCGCCAATGACGGCCGTCGCTGAAGCCGAAGCGCGGCCCTTCGCGAAGCAGAAAGAGCGCCTCGCGGCGAACTTCGCGCTGTTCGAAAAGTACGTCTCAAGCGCGGAGCGGTTCTTTGTCGAAGGCGACTACGCCACCGCCGCCGCTTATTGCTCCATCGCCGCGCACATCCCGGTGCAGAACCATTGCGGCATCTTCTGGAGCCCGCGCGTCGAAAAAGTGCTGACCGACATCGCGCGCGCCACAGAAACGCCGGGCCCCGCGCATCCGCGCCCGAAAGAGTTCAAGCGGATTCTCAGCGTCATGACGCAAGCCGCGCCCGTCGGCGGGCTCACGCGGATGCTTTGCAAATGGGTGGAGGCGGATCGCAACCGCGAACATTCGGTGGTGCTGACGCAGCATCGCGGGCCGACGCCGCAATTCGTGTTCGACGCCTTCCAGGCCTCAGGCGGCAGCGTGCGCTTCCTCAACCGCAGCCGCGGCAGTCAAGTCGATTGGGCGAAGAAGCTGCGCGAGATCGCGCAGGGCTACGATATCGTCGTGCTGCACACGCACTGCGAGGACGTCGTGCCGCTGCTGGCGTTCGGCGCGATCGAGTCAGGCAAATATCCGCACGTCGTCGTGCTCAACCACGCCGACCATTTGTTCTGGCTTAACCCCGCCATCGCGCATCTCAACATCAATCTGCGCGACGCTGCCCTCGAACTCTCCGTCACGCGCCGCGGCATTACGCGCGAGCGCAACATCCTGATGCCGACCATCTCGGAGAGCATCAAACGCACGCGCACGCGCGAAGAAGCCAAGCGTGAACTGGACATTGCGGCCGATACGATCCTGATGGTCTCGGTGGCGCGTCAGCTGAAATACCTGACGCGCGACGGCGACAGCTACGCCAAGATTCACGCGCCGCTCCTCGAAAAGCACCCGAACGTCGCGCTGATCGTCGTCGGTGGCGCCGAGCAGCCGGATTGGGCGCCCTATTTCGAGAAGTTCGGCGACCGCCTGCAATCGCTGCAGCCCACGCCAAACCCGCGCATCTATTACGAGGCGGCGGACATCTACGTGGACTCCTATCCGTTCGTCTCGTCCACCTCGATGATGGAAGCCTCGGGCCATGGCGCGCCCGCGGTTAGCATCTTCACGCACCCGGACGACGTACGCATCACCGCGATCAATCACTTCGCGCTGGTCGGCAACACCTGGCAGGCGCGGAGCTTCGATGAATATCGCGCGATGCTGGAAAAGCTGATCGCCGATCCCACGCTGCGCGAGGAGATGGGCCGCAAGGCCTGCGAGGCCGTCGCCGCCGCGCACAATCCGCCCGGCTGGAATGCGTGGATGGAAGCCGTCTACGCGCGCGCCGCCGAACTGCCGCCACTGGACAACCGCCCGATGCTCTCGGCGCGCGATACGCCGAGCTTCGGCGAACTCGACGTCCGCCACGAAGATCTGTTCGGCGGCGACTGGCCGATCGAGCAATACGAGAAGAGCTATATCGGCGTGATGCCGTTCGGCCAGCGCCTGGCGCATTGGCGCGAACTGAAGACCAAAGGCATGTTCTCGAACCCCCGCCGCGCGTGGGCGTTCATGCTGCCGGAATGGCTCAAACGCGCCGTGCGCGACGGCCTGCTGAACTGGCCGGAAGACCCGCACTAATTTGGACCGCCGGCATCCCGCCGGCGCCCTTTGTGTCCTTCGTGCCTTCTTCGTGTCTTCGTGGTTTCTCTTTTCACCACAAAGGCACAAAGGTCTTCACGAAGAACACAAAGCCTCAGCGCGACAGCAGCACCCGCGCCGCCGCCACTGGATAATTCTTCGGCGGCGTCAGCGTCAGCGCTTCAGAGAGCATGCCTTTGCGCACGAGGCGCGCGGCCGTCACCGTGACGTACCACTCGACGTCCTTCTGGTTTTGCGCGGTCAGCCGCGCCGCATACGGTAAGGACCCGCGGATGAAGGCGCAGTCGGCGCCATCCAGCTCGTACGGGCGATAACGCGCCAGCTCCATCAGCTTCGCGGCGGCGGCGATGCGCAGATGCTTGGCCTCGTCCGCATCAAGTTGCGCGGCCGCAATCGCACACATCGCTTCGAGCGTTACCGCGTTCTTCAACGCGGTATGCAGCTCGTAGGTGAAAGCAAGGTCCGGCTTTCCGACGCGGCGCCGCACCGCCGATAGCGCGCCAAGCTGCGAACCCACCGCCATGATGCGGCCGTTGACGATCGAGCTGGACATGCTCGCGGTGTGAACGCGGTACTTGCCGAGCTTCTCGGCCAAGTTCACCAGCACACCGCGTTCGGCGAGGCGCCACAAGAGATCGCT
>DASPMA010000194.1:0-6310 GCA_035627335.1 Binatia bacterium | reverse complement strand
ACGCCCAAGCTGCCGGATGCGCGGTTGTTGCTGGTGATCTCGCCGTATTATCGCGAGGTCGCCGATCACGTGCAGCGTGGCGCGGAAGCGGCGGCGGCGGAGGCGGAAGCCGTGCTCGATCGCGTGTTTGTGCCAGGAACGTTCGAAATTCCTGCCGCCATTGCACTCGCCGCAAAGACCAACGCCTACGACGGCTACGTCGCCCTCGGCTGCGTCGTGCGCGGCGAGACCAGCCACTACGATTATGTGTGTGGGGAAAGCGCGCGCGCGCTGATGAACCTTTCCACCGACGGCGGGTTAGCTATCGGCTATGGCATCCTCACCGTGAACACCCTGGCTCAGGCAATCGCGCGCGCCGATCCCGCGCGCGGCGACAAGGGCGGCGAGGCGACCCGCGCGGCTCTCGCCATGATCGCGCTCAAGCGTCGCTTCGCGGAGACCGGCCGATGACCGCGGTGGACGCATCGGCGCGACGCGCCGCGCGCCTCGCGGCGGTACAAGCACTCTATCAAATGGAAGTCTCGGGCGCCTCGACAGCGGACGTGCTGGAGGACTTCCGCGCCGGCAAACTGCCCAGAGAAACTGAAGCAAGCTACAGCAACGCCGAAGGTGATTCAGAACTGTTCAAAGTACTGGTCGAGAAAGCCGTCGAGCGCCAAGCAACCCTGGACCGCGCGATTGCGCGTCATCTCAGCAAAGGCTGGCGTCTTGAGCGCATCGATGCGGTAGCGCGCGCCATTCTCCGCGCCGGCGCGGCGGAACTGGAGCAGCGCGCCGACACGCCAGTTGCGGTGGTGATCAACGAATTCGTCGAAATCGCCCACGCTTTCTTCGAAGGGCCCGAGCCGGGTTTCGTCAACGCGACGCTCGACGCTTGCGCCAAGGACTTGCGCGAAGGGCGCATAGGCGCGTAAGCGGCGCTACATGCCCGCCGATGAATTCGAAGTCATCCGCAAACTGTTCGCGCCGCTCGCGACCGACGCCGGCGCGCGCGGGCTGGCTGACGACGCGGCGGTGTTGAAGGCGCGCGGCGATCTCGTGGTGACCACCGACACCATCGTCGAAGGCGTGCATTTCCTCGCGAACGATCCGATCGAGACAGTAGCGTCGAAGGCGCTGCGCGTGAACATCTCGGACGTTGTCGCCAAGGGCGCCAAGCCCACGGCGGCGTTGTTGTCGCTGACGTGGCCGAAGGCGCGGTCGTCGGACGAAATCGGACTGTTTGCCAACAGCCTCGCGCGCGAACTCAAGTATTTCGGCGTCAGCCTTGTCGGTGGGGATACGACCTCGACGCCAGGCCCGCTGACAGTCACGATGACATTATTCGGCGAGCCACTCGGCGAACGCACGCCGTCGCGCGCCGATGCGAAGGTTGGCGAAGATGTCTGGCTGATCGGCGGCGAGATCGGTTCGGCCTGGATGGGGCTGCAATTGCGCACCGGCGCTATGAAGCTCGATGAAATCCGCCGCGGCCGCGACGAACACATCGCGGGCATGGAATCCGAGGCTGCCGCGCCGCACATGCCGCCTTATCTGACGATCCCCGGCGAGGAGTTCGACGCCGAAGCCGCCTGGCTGATGTCGCTCTACCTCGCGCCGTTCGTTCGTCTCGAATGCGCGCCGATCGTCGCCCAGTTCGCCGGCGCGTCGATGGATGTTTCCGATGGTCTTGTCGCCGATGCGCAGAAGCTCGCGGCGGCCTCAGGCGTCGCGCTGCGCATCGCCGCGAACGAGATCCCCTTCTCAATTCCCGCGCAGCGTTGGGCCGAAACCGGCGGCGACTTCCGCAAGCTCGTCACCGGCGGAGACGATTTTGTCGTGCTCTTCACTGCGCCCGCATCAGCGCGCGACGCGCTGCTTGAATCGGAGAAAGGCGCCGCTTTACGTCTCAGCCGCATCGGTGTGGTGGAGGCGGGCGAGGGCGTCATGCTCGTTGACAAGGAAGACATGCCCATTCCTATTCCGGACGCGGGATATTCGCACCAGCTAGGCCGGTAACGGCTCGATAACCAATGGGGCGGACGCTGGCGGCATGAAACGCAGCCACACCGTCGCCCGCGCCATCGCCGCCGCCATGCTGGCGTCGACGCTGCTGGCTGGCTTGGCTAACGCCTCCGGCCCAAGCGAAAAGGCCAAAGCCAAGGAAGAGGAGGGCGGCGAACAGCTTTCCTCGCGCTCGATGGACGCGCCCTATCTGGCGGTTCCCGTGGTCCGCGACGGCCAGCTCGTGAACTACCTGTTCGTTTCGATCCGCATCGAGATCGCCGCCGGGGTCGACCTCTGGCAGACCCGCGAACGAGCGCACTACCTGCGCGACGCCCTGGTTCGTGCGAGCCACGGAACGGACCTGGCCGACCCGCAAGACAACAACGCCCTCAACGAGGCCCGCGCCATCGAAGTTTACCGCGCCGCCGCGGTCCAGGCGCTCGGGGAGCGGGCCGTGAGCGGCATTTCGATCGTTGCGACCTACTCCAGCCAGGGGTCAGGCATCTGAAACTGCGCCAAGCCGTCCATTGCGAAATCGGGCGACTTTTGGCAGAAGGCCGCGCGACCTGAGGGGGAAGCGTATCCGCAGACGGACTGTCGCGGGGCGGCCAACCCAAATTCCCCAACCCGGCGCCGGCCCTTCGGCCACCAGCGCCACAGGACGAAAATCATGAGCAACGACCTTATCCTTTGGCTCGTCGTGGCCAGCGGCGTGATCGCGGCGCTGTACGGCTGGCTGGAAACCCAAAGCATTACCAAGGCCAGCGCCGGTTCGGACCGGATGAAGGAAATCGCCGCCGCCATTCAGGAGGGTGCGAAGGCGTATCTTAACCGCCAATACTCGACCATCGGCATGGTCGGCGTCGGCGTCGTGATCGTGTTGGCGATCGCGTTCTGGCCGGTGTGGCAAATCCCCGTGGGCTTCATCATCGGCGCAGTCCTCTCGGGCGCGGCCGGCTTCATCGGCATGAACGTCTCGGTGCAGGCGAACGTGCGGACCGCGGAAGCGGCGCGCCATTCGCTCGCGGGCGGCCTTAGGATGGCGTTCAAAGCCGGCGCGGTAACGGGCATGCTCGTCGCGGGCGGCGCGCTGTTTGGCGTTGCCGCGTACTACCTGATCCTCACCGTGTTCATGGGTCTTGAGCCTACGAGCCGGACGGTTGTCGACTCGCTCGTCGCGCTCGGTTTCGGCGCTTCGCTGATCTCGATCTTCGCCCGTCTCGGCGGCGGCATCTTCACCAAGGGCGCTGACGTCGGCGGCGACATGGTCGGCAAGGTCGAGGCCGGCATCCCTGAAGACGATCCGCGCAACCCGGCCACGATCGCCGACAACGTCGGCGATAACGTGGGCGACTGCGCCGGCATGGCCGCCGACCTGTTCGAAACCTATGCGGTGACGGCGGTTGCGACGATGGTTCTCGCCTCGATCCTGTTCCGCGAAGCGACGGAAGTTTCGACCATCATGGTCCTGCCGCTGGCCATTGGCGGCATTGCGATCATAGCGTCGATCATCGGCACGTTCTTTGTGCGTCTGGGCCCGTCGCAGAACATCATGGGCGCGCTCTACAAGGGTCTCGTCGCCGCTGGCGTGCTCTCGGCTGTCGGCCTTGCCGCCGCCATCCAAGTGACGACCGGATGGGGACCCATCGCGACGAGCCTCGGGTCGACGTCCGAACTCTATGGCGTCACCGGCCAGGATCTCCTGATCTGCGGCCTCATCGGCCTTCTGGTGACGGGCGCGATCGTCTGGATCACGGAATACTACACGGGCACGGGCTTCCGGCCGGTGAAGAGCGTTGCCGAGGCCTCAAAGTCGGGCCACGGCACGAACGTCATCCAAGGTCTCGCGGTCTCGATGGAGGCGACCGCGCTGCCGGCGATCACGATCGTCGCGGGCATCGTAGCGTGCTTCACGCTGGCGGGCCTGTTCGGCATCGCGATTGCTGTCACGACCATGCTCTCGGTCGCCGGCATCATCGTTGCGCTCGATGCGTTCGGCCCAGTGACCGATAATGCCGGTGGCATCGCGGAAATGTCGGATCTGCCGAAGGAAGTGCGCGTGACAACCGACGCGCTCGATGCGGTCGGCAACACCACGAAGGCGGTTACGAAGGGCTACGCGATCGGCTCAGCCGGGCTCGGCGCGCTGGTGTTGTTCGCGGCGTACTTCGAAGACCTGCGCTACTACGCGGCCAATCCGGGCGAGTACCGCTTCTTCGAAGGCATCACGCCGGATTTCGCGCTCAACAATCCGTATGTGATCGTCGGCCTCTTTGTCGGCGGCCTGCTGCCGTACCTCTTCGCCGGCTGGTCAATGACCGCCGTGGGCCGCGCGGCGCAGGAAGTCGTTGAAGAAGTCCGACGCCAATTCCGCGAGATCAAGGGGATCATGGAGCGCACCGCGAAGCCGGACTACGGACGCGCGGTCGACATCCTGACCCGTGCTGCGATCAAGGAAATGATCGTGCCCTCTATGCTGCCGGTGCTGGCGCCGATTGTTCTGTTCGCGGTCATTTACGCGATCGCCGGTCCTTCCAACGCGCTCGCCGCGCTGGGCGCGCTGCTCGTCGGCGTGATCGTGACGGGCTTGTTCGTCGCCATCTCGATGACTTCGGGCGGCGGCGCCTGGGACAACGCCAAGAAGCTGATCGAAGAAGGCCATCACGGCGGCAAGGGCTCCGACGCGCACAAGGCGGCGGTCACGGGCGACACCGTGGGCGATCCCTACAAGGATACGGCGGGCCCGGCCGTGAACCCAATGATCAAGATCACCAACATCGTGGCGCTGCTGCTGCTCGCGGTGCTGGCGCACTGGAACTGAGGGAGCGTCGCTTTAAAGCAAACGCCCCGGCTGATGAGGCCGGGGCGTTTTTGTTTTCCGTCTTGCCAGCGATTATTCGCGGTCGCCTGGCCGTCCGCCCTGGCGTTCGTCTTCGGTCCGGATCGGCGAGGTGTTGCCGACATTGCCGAGCAGCTGTTCGAGAATGCCGAGTTCGCGCCCGCGCGTCGGGGTGACTTCATCGTTGTAGGCGACGAGCCGGCCGCGCTCGAGGCCGAACTTTTCGACGGCGGAAACCGTGTCGCCGTTGAAGCGCACGACCATGACGCGCCGCTCGGTCGTCTCAGGCGTGTAGAACGCAACCTGCTCCTGTACCGAGCTCACATAATACCACGCGGTCTGATCGAACACGGCCGTCGTCGAAGGCGTGCCGAAGCGCTGCTGCACCGTCGATCGCGTATCGACGCCCGGCTGCGGGTCGGCGATCTGCACGTCGTTGCGCTCGGGCAAAAAGCCGCTGTAGGTCTGGACTGGCGCACAGGCCGCCGCCGCGCCAAGAGCCATAGCCGCCGCGGAGAGACGCAACAGATTCATCTTTCACCTCGTCGGGCGCCGGCCCGGAAATCGGGTTCGAGGGGTAAGGCGGAGCGCCTTCACGGGCAAGGGGAGAGTACAGACTGGGCATGCCGATTTGGCCGTTTCAACCCTCCCGCGCGAGCCAGGATGCAGAGCTTTTGCTGCGGGCCGTAACCGAAGCCAGCCGTCGGCCCGCTTTGTTCGCCGCCGGCCGCATTCCGGACACACTTGAAGGCCGGTTCGAGGCGATGGCGCTTTACGGTTCGCTGGCGCTGATCCGCCTGCGCGCGGACGACGGGGCCGGCCCGCTCGCGCAGGCCTTTGCCGACAAGTTATTCCGCGCCTTCGACGCGGGATTGCGGGAAGAGGGTGTTGGCGACCTCGCCGTGCCCAAACGCATGCAGAAGCTTGCCGCCGCCTTTTACGGGCGCCTTGAGGCCTACGGTGCTGCGATTAGGGCCGGCGACAGCGCGGGCTTGGCGGCGGCGTTGAGCCGCAATGTTTTCGCGGATGAGGCGCACGCCTTTGCTCCCGTTTTCGCCGCGCACGTGTTGACTGTCGCGCGCACTCAGGTCGAGGCGTCTGTGGACGCATTGTTTTCAGCAGGCGGCTGGCCCCAGCCTCCGGGGTGAGCCCCCGGTTTGGCTTTGGCCGGGACGAAGACTATGGTCGCCCCTCGCTGGAAATCAGGATCGGATTTGAATGGCCGAAAGCCTCGTGCTCTCGATTGACGGAATGGGCGGCGACCACGCGCCGGACATCGTCGTCGAAGGCGTGGACATTGCGGCCCGGCGCAGCGCGGACACACGCTATCTGATCCACGGCGACGAAGCGCGCATCAGCGCGCTGCTCGACCGCTGCCCGCACGCCAAAGCGGCCAGTCAGATACGCGGTGCAGAAAAAGCCATCGGCATGGACCTGAAGGCGAGCCAAGCGCTTCGCCAGGGCAAAGGCTCGAGTCTTTGGAAT
>DASPMA010000193.1:0-3460 GCA_035627335.1 Binatia bacterium | reverse complement strand
TCAGGTAGAAGCGGCCGACCTCCATCTCTTTGCCCGCGAGCTGGTCGTAGACCATGTCCAGCTTGAGCCGCGCATCGCGCGCATAGGGGCTCTCCGGGTAACGGCGCACAACATCGTTCAACGACCGCAGCGCGCGCTCGGTGGTGGCTTGGTCGCGCCCGACATCGAGGATGCGCTCGAAGTGACACATGGCCACGAGGTAGTAGGCGTACGGGGCGCTCTCATTGCCCGGGTGCAAGGCGATGAAGCGCTCGGCGTCGGCGATGGCGTCGTCGTACTGGCGTCCCTGGTAGTGCGCATAGGCTTCCATCAGCATGGCGCGCCGCGCCCACGACGAATACGGGTGCTGACGTTCGACTTCCTCGAACATGGCCAGCGCTTCGGGATAGCGGCGGCGATCCAAATAGTCGCCCGCGCGGTTGTAGAGCTGCGCCACGGGCTCGTCGGTGTATTGCAGGTTTTCGCGCTCGTCCCGGCCGAAGCCTCCACACGCGCCCAGTCCGGCCGCCAGGATCGTCATGGCGACGGCGCGGGCGAGATGCTTGTGTCGAAGGGTCATTCCAGAGGCCTCTTCTGGCTGCAGCACGGCCGGCGCAAAGCACGGCCGTTCGCCTGATACAGGATGGCGCGCGCGGCGCAAAGCACCTGCGGCTGTGACACGAAGAGGGATTTCAGCCGACGGCTGCCGCCAGCGCCGGTTGGGCCTCGCGGACCGCTTCGGCCTCGCCATTTTCCCAGCGCCACGCGTCCGGGGTGTCGAGCAGAGCACGCACCAGACGCGCGTTCATTGCATGGCCCGGCTGATCGGCCACAAAGCGGCCATAAATCGGCGCGCCCGCCATCGCCAGATCGCCCACCGCGTCGAGCAGCTTGTGGCGGACGAATTCGTCGTCGAAGCGAAGTCCTTCGGGGTTCACCACGCGTCCGCCATCGACCACCAGCGTGTTGTCCATCGAGGCGCCCCGGCCAAGACCCGCAGCGCGCATGATTTCCGCATCGGCCAGGAAGCCGAAGGTACGCGCATCGGCGACATCGGTGAGGAACGTTTCCGGCGTCAGCTGCACGCGCCGCCGTTGCACGCCGATGGCCGGATCGGCGAAGCGGATCGTGACATCGAGATCGAGGCCTTCGAATTCGCCCGCCGGCAACAGCGCCGCGCTCTTGGCGCCCATGCGCACTTCGATCGGCTCGAGAATGCGGATCATACGCTGCGGCGCATGCTGCACCTTCACGCCCGCATTCTGCAGCGTCTGCACGAACGGCGCGGACGAACCGTCGAGGATCGGCACTTCCGGGCCATCCACTTCGACGATCAGATTGTCGACGCCAAGGCCTGCGCACGCCGACATCAGATGTTCGACTGTGGCGATCTCGACGCCGGACTTGTTGCGCAGCGTGGTGCAATTGCGGGTGTCGCCGACGCTATCGGCATGCGCGCGGATCACGTTGTCCACGATCTTCACGTCGCTGCGGACGAACACGATGCCGGTATCCACGGGCGCGGGCTGCAGAGCCATGCGGACGTGCGCCCCAGAATGGACGCCAATGCCCGCGCACATGGCCGGACCAGCTATGGTCTGCTGACGACGCACCGAAACCACCTTGTTGTCCCCCGAGGTCCCCCGACCCAACCTTGCTCTAACGCGGCCGTTCCCGGCGCTACAACACACGTTGCGTTACGGTTTGTGACTGTTAAGGAATGCGCCGGAAGGTCTTGAAAACATGGGCGAAGATCGGCCCCCTAAGATGAACGCCGCAGCGCTGATGGAACGCGCCCGCAAGGGCGGCCAAGGCGCAGTTTTCGCTGCGCGGCGGGCAGCGGTATTGGCGGAGCGCGCAGACCCTGACCTTGCCCGCGAGGCGCTGCGTTTGGTTTCCACATTGGAACCGCTCGATCCGCAGCCGCGCCTGGCGCTCGCCCGCTTGGCCGCCGAGCAAGGCGACATGGGCGCGGCGGTCCATGAAGCCGAAGCGGTGCTGGCCGAGGCGATCGACCAGGCCGCCCGCGCCCGCGCCGCCTTCATCCTCGGCGGAATCGCGCGCGTGCAAGGCGACGCCGATGCGGCGCGGCGTGCGTACGCAACGACGCTGAAAATCGAAGACGACCTCCTCGCCACTGATCGCAACGATGTCACCGCGGCGCGCTGGTACGCGCGCGCCCGCGGCCGTCTTGCCGAACTCGACGCCGCCGCCGGAGAATTCGGCCCCGCCCGCACCGGCGCGGAAGGCGCGCTTGCGATGTTACGCGCCGCGGCCGCACAAGCGGGCGAGCCGCCCGCGCTCGCCGCCGATATCGCCGACGCGGAGATGCGCCTGGCCGTGCTTGAACTCGACGAGGGCCAAGCCAACTCGGCGCGCCGCCGGCTGGCGGAAGCGATTGGCCGCTACGAAGCACTCGCGGTGACGGAGCAGGACGAGCCGCATTGGCGCGCCGTGCTGTCCGACGCCTGGGCGCTTGCGGCGGAGGCGGACTATGTGCGCGGCGCCAGCGATGCAGCGCGCGCGGCAATGGACAAAGCGCTGCAAGCACGCATCCGCCTTGCTGCGCGGTTTCCGCAGGAAGCTTGGGCGCTCTCAGGCACGTGGCGCCTCCGCGCGGCGCTGCGCGCAGTACTCGGCGATGCGGAGGCGGCGGCAGACTCACTGCAACAGGCGCGCGCGCTTGCGGAGGCGTTGTGCGCTGAAGCCAAAAATGCTGACGCCGCGGCGCGTTTCCTTGTCCACACTTTGCTCGATCAGGCCGATCACGCGCTGCGCACCGGCGATCTCAACCGCGCCCGCGAAGCTGCTGACGCCGCGCGCACGCGCGCCGAGAGCTTTGCGCAGGCGAAGGACGCCCTGCCCGCTTGGCTCGGCGAAACCGGCGCCTGCTGGGATCGCCTCGGCGAAGTCGCGCGCGCCGCCGGCGCCAAGGCGCAAGCGCTGGAGGCATTCTCGCGCGCGGTGGAATTGCGCCGCATGGCGCGCGACAAAGCGCCTACCGATGCGCAATTCGTGCGCGGCCTCGCCGCGGCCCTGCTCAAGTTCGGCGAAGCCGCGATGGAGGGCGGCGCACTCGCTTCCGCGCGCAACGCATTCAACGAAAGCACGGCGATGCGGCTAGAGCTTGCGCAGACGGCGCCGACCGATCCGCGAGCGGCGAAAGCGCTGGCCGCTTCACTCGAACGCGTTGGCCTAGCCGCCCAAGCCGCAGGCGATCCCTCCGCCGCGCGCGGCGCGTGGGAAGACGAACTCTTGCTCGCCGACCGCATCTTTCCCGATGAAGCCGACCTCGACGGCGCGCGCTTCCGCGCCACAGTGGAAGCGCATCTCGCCAGTCTGCGCGGCGGCAAAGCCGAAACCCACCGCGTCGCCGCCCTCGCGCACTACGACGTGCTCGCCAAAGCCGGCGTACTCACCGAACGCGAAGCGGCTGTGCGGCGCAAGCTCTGGGGCGGCTGAAACGCGCCCGCGAGCGACT
>DASPMA010000192.1:0-4340 GCA_035627335.1 Binatia bacterium | reverse complement strand
GGATTGCCGCTACGCTCGGCGGTGGCGTGGCCCGTGCCGTTGATGATGAGCACAAGGCCGTTGAGGCCGCTTTCGACTTCTTCCGTTTGATGCACCGTGGTTTGAACCGGCTGGAAGACTTGCGCTTCGCCTTGCCAACGTCCTGTCAGCGGCGCGAGACGCTCCATGGCGGTGCGCTGCGCGGCGGTGTCAGGGCCGCGCGGATGCTGAGCGGCGGCGGGGGCAGGGTGGAACAATAAGACGCCCGCGACGACGGCCGCGGCAAGAGAGGCGAAGCGCATCAGGTCCTCCATCAAAGAACTTTGGAATACAAAGCATATGGGAGGGCCTGGGTCAAGCGGCAAGCTTTCGGCAGGACTTGCGAACCTGGAATTAACCGCGCTCCCAAACGCTTCCTCCACCACGCAGGGCCGATGCTGACGCGTAGGGAGTTCGGTCATGCTGCGAGTGATGGTGCTCGCCGCTGGGGTGTTGGCGTGCGCTTGCGCGCCGGGCCCCCAGCCAATGGCGGCCAGCGAAGCCAGCGAGCACCTGGAGCGGTTTGCTGCCGGCGCCTCCGCGGGCGATGTCTGCACGCCGCAGGGTCGTGCGGTGCTGCGCGGAGCGGTGCGGGCTTACGGTGCAGAGCTGGCGCGGGCCGGCGTTGCGTGGCCAACGCTGCCCGAGGGTGCGGGCGCAACGATGCGCAGTACAGACGTCGCTGTTGCGCTGGCGTTTGCCGGCGGATTTATCGAAGCGTCCGACCTTCAGCACGCTTCGCGCGGCATGGTGAGCCGCTTTGCGCTTGCGAACTGGCCGCAATTGCGCGGCATGCGCAGGGCGGCCAACCTAGCCTGTGCGCAAATGATTGAGCTGCAAGCGGCGGCAGCGCGTCTCGTTGTAGAAATGAAGCGCTTCGAGCGCATGAGCGCGCGCGGCGATCCGGCGCGGCTGGCGTTGCAGCAGGAGCGGCTGGCCAACGCGGAAGCGCAACTGCAAACGCTGGCGGAGATGGTGCACGCTGAGATTGCCGAGGCGCGTGAGCGGCGATGAAGCGCGCCTTGGTCTTGGCTTTGGCGGTGGCGGCCTGCGCGGCCCAGCCGTCGCTCACGGTCGAAGAAGCGCACGCCATGATCGATGCGGTCGGCCGCGGCGAAAGCACGGTCGATATTTGCACAAGAGAGGGCCGCGCCTCATTTCGCACCGCAGTGCGGACTTACGCTGAAGCCCAGCATGAAGCGGGCGCCATTTGGCCGAGACTATTCGGCGGTCCGGAAGCGATCGACGTGGCGCCAGATGCCGGAGAGCTGGCCGTGATGGGCGGATTGCTCGTTGGCTACGTCGAACCGTCGGACCTCCGGGGCGATGCGCGTCGTTGGGCGAGCCTGCTGAACATGGGGATGCAGCTCAACGCTGATGGGCGCACGTTTCTACGCGGTATGGAAAGGGCGTGCGCGGAAATCATGGAGCTGCAGCAGCTGATGGCGCGCGAGCAAGTGGAAACGGTGCGTCTGCAGCGCTCGATTCAGCGCGCTACGGAGCGCGGCGATCATGAGCGCGCTTCCGAGTTGCGCGAGCGCCACGCACGCCGCGCTGTAGCCGTGCAAAGGCGGGTCCAGCGCCTGATCGAGCAGATCGAACAGAAAGTTGGGCCGCTGAATCCGGCCTAGCCGAACACGCGGGCGAAAATTTCGTCCACGCGGGCAAAGTGGTGGGCGTCATCGAAGCAGTTTGCCAGCGTTTTGGCGTCGAGCTTGGACGTGACGTCAATGTCGGCCTTCAAGCGGTCGATCAGTGCAGTGGCGGGGCGCGGGGCGGGTGATTGCCAGACCGCCATCGCATTGCGTTGCACAAGGCGATAGGCGTCTTCGCGGGTGACGCCGGCTTGGGTGAGCGCGAGCATGACGCGCTGGCTGTTATGCAACCCGCCGAGCAGCGCCAGATTTCGCGCCATGTTTTCCGGATAGACGACGAGCTTCTCGATCACCATGGCCATGCGGTGCAGCGCGAAATCGAGATGGATGGTGGCGTCAGGGCCGATGCCGCGTTCGACGCTTGAGTGGCTGATATCGCGTTCGTGCCAAAGCGCAACGTTTTCCATCGCGGGCGTGACCGCACTGCGCACGAGGCGCGCGAGGCCGCAGAGGTTTTCGGTGAGCACCGGGTTGCGCTTGTGCGGCATGGCCGAAGAGCCCTTCTGGCCGGGCTCGAAGAATTCTTCGGCTTCCAGGACTTCGGTGCGCTGCAATTGGCGCACTTCGGTGGCAAGGCGCTCGATGCCGCTGGCGACGACGCCGAGTGTGGCGAAGAAGGCCGCGTGACGATCGCGCGGGATGACTTGGGTGGAGACTGGTTCGACGGCGAGGCCGAGTTTCTTGGCGACGTAGGCTTCCACGCGCGGATCGATTTGCGCGAAGGTGCCGACGGCGCCGGAAATGGCGCAAGTGGCGATTTCCTTCTTCGCCGCCCTGAGACGTTCGAGATTGCGCGCGAATTCGGCGTAGTGGCCCGCGAGTTTGAGGCCGAACGTGGTCGGCTCAGCATGAATGCCGTGGCTGCGGCCGATCGTGGGTGTGAGCTTGTATTCGATGGCGCGCTTCTTCAGCGCGGCCATGACGCGTTCACAGCCAGCGATGAGCAAGTCAGAGGCGCGGGCCAGTTGGACGGCGAGGCATGTGTCGAGCACGTCAGAGCTCGTCATGCCCTGGTGGGCAAAGCGGCTCTCCGGGCCGACATGCTCGGCGACGCTGGTGAGGAAGGCGATGACGTCGTGCTTCACCTCGCGCTCGATTTCGTCGATCCGCGCGACGTCGAACTTGCCTTTTTTCCGGTAGGTTTCGGCGGCGGATTTGGGGATCGTGCCGAACTCGGCCATCGCCTCCATGGCCAGCGTCTCGATCTCGAACCAGATGCCGTAGCGGCTCTCTGGCTCCCAAATGGCTGTCATTTCTGGGCGTGCGTAACGCGGAATCATGGGGTGCGTGTAGCCCATTCCCTATCCCCCGCGAAGTGGGGAGAGGCCCTTCTCATCACGCCACCCAGTCACGCCGGAGCGTGCGGGCGGAGAGCAGGAAAAGGACGGCGGCGATCAAATAGCCGCAGACGCCGATCATCATAGCGTAGCGCAAGCCGCTTTCGATGCCGGACGCGCATTGCAGGTCGCTCGCTCGTTCGGCGCAAATTTCTGGCGTTAGGTTGACGGCGGCGAGCTGACTGCTGGCGAGGAAGTCGCTCAGCGCGCCGATGACCGGCGGGCCCATGCCGTAGCCGATCAGGTTGACGATGAAGAGCAGGACCGCGACGGCCGTGGCGCGCATGCGCGGGGCGACGACGCCTTGGGTCACCGCGTACATCGGGCCGAGATAGAAATAGTGCGTGACCGCGCCGATCATCAGCGCAGGCATGGCGAGCCAGATGTTCGGCAATACGAAAGCCAGTATGTAGAGAGGCGTGGCGATGCAAAAGCCCAGCGCGGGCAGCCAGGCGAGCGCGTTGGGGTGTCGCCTGGAGATGCGGTCGGCGAGGAAGCCGGAGCTGAATGTGCCGATGGCGGCGCAGAGGCCGAGAACGACGCCGACGAGCGTGGCTCCTTCGAATAGTGAGAAGCCGTGCGTGCGGATCATGAAGCTGGTGAGATACTGCCCCACGCCGTAGCCGACAAAGCTGGCAATGGCCGAGCCGAGTGCGACAAACCAAAAGCTCGGTTTTTTGGCGAGGGCGCCCAGGGCTGAAGAGAAGCTCGGCGTGTCTCCCTTTGGCGCGCTGCGCGGCGGCTCTTTCACGGTGAGCTTGACGATGATGGCGAGCAGGACGCCCGGGACGCCCAGCCAAATGAACGCTTCGCGCCAGCCCACTTCCGTTGCGATCCAGCCGCCGCCAACGGCGGCGATCATCGAGCCGATCGGAATGCCGAGTGCGTAAATGGAAAGCGCGGTCGCGCGGCGCTCCGGTGGGAAATAATCGGAGATGACAGAGTTTGCAGGCGGCGTGCAGCCGGCTTCGCCGATCGAAACGCCAACGCGCGCGGCGAACAGGGTTGCGTAATTGATGGCGAAGCCACAGGCGGCTGTCATCAGGGACCAGAGTCCAAGGCAGACCGACAGGATCGTCATGCGGTTGTGGCGCTCGGCGAAGCGCGCAATGGGTATGCCGAGCAGCGTGTAGAGGATGGCGAAGGCCGGGCCGCCTAGGAGGCCAAGCTGGAAGTCGGTCAAGCCGAACTCGACCTTGATCGGCTCCTGGATGATTCCGATGACGACACGGTCGATGAAGTTGAAAGTGTGGACGACTAGGAGCGCGCCGAGGACGTAGGCGCGGTAGCTCTTCGACCCGAAGCCCGTAAAGGCCGGCGCGGTTGCGTC
>DASPMA010000191.1:0-4505 GCA_035627335.1 Binatia bacterium | reverse complement strand
ATTCCTCGCGGCGATGGCGCCGGCTTTCAATCACATCACGGAATGTCTGGCTGTCCGTGCGCAACGCTTCGAGATTGGTGCGCTCGCCGGCGGGGACCTCCGATGCGAGACGCACTGAGCGGATCGCCGTTCGCTGCTCCGGGTTCTCATAAAAACCGAGCGGTCCCGTCCCGCGTGGCAGCGAGGTGAGCAGCTCCATGCCTTGGACGATGCGGCCCACCATGGCGAGGTTGCGGTCGAGATGGCGCGGGGCCTGGCCGATCACGGTGTAGAGTTCGGATGAATTACCGGTGTTGGGCGGATTCTCGCGGCCGACGCCGATGGCGCCGTAGCAATGCGGCATCCAGGTTTCGCCGCGCCCGTTGCGCGCGGCCCAGAAACCGTTGGTGAACCCGTTTTGCGGCGCGTAGGAATCTGGGTCCTGCAGCCGCGTGAACGGCAGCCCTGAGGCGCTGCGATAGTATTCATGCGCGGCGATTTCGCGCTGTGCGGCGCCGAAGTCGGCCGGGCTCTCTTCGGCCCTGCCCCATTGGACCACGTAATTATCCTGCACGCGCAAGATCGCTGCGCCGTCCCAGTAATGCGCACGCGCGAGGGCGCGGACGTTTTCCGTATGCTCCGGCGAGAAGTCCGGCGAGAGCGCGATAATCACGCGGCCGCGCGGCACTTCCATGTACATGGTCCACTCCGGGTCGAGCGGGACCCAATCGGACGCGGGCGATTGGTCGAGAATGTCGCCGAGGGAACGCACGGGCGCCTGGCTGGTCGCGTCCGGCGCCGCCGAGGCGCAGGCTGCCAGCGCCAGGAGCCCCAAAAGTCCGCTGAAACGCATGTCCCCTCCTTCGGCTAGGGGCGCGATCTGGGCAGGGATTGCGCTTCAGCGCAAGCGGCTGGTCTCACCGCGCGAGATCGTCGTATCAGGGGCCATGAACGACGAAGTGCCGCTCGCCCCCGCCCAACCGAAGAAACCGGGCGCGAACCAGTTGCTGATCGACCTTGGCCCGATCGCGGTATTCGTGGTCGCCTTCAACGTGCTGCAGCGCTTCGAGGCCACAAAGGAGAACGCCGTCTACATCGCCACGGCGATCTTCATCGCATCGACCCTGGCGGCTATCGGTTATTGCAAACTGAAGCAAGGCCGCATCCCGCCGGTACTGATCGTCACGGGCGTGCTCGTAACCTGTTTTGGCGGGCTGACGTTGCTGCTGCACGATGAGAACTACATCAAGATCAAGCCAACCTTCGTCTATTTCTTCTACGCCGCCGCGATCACCGTTTCCGTGATGATCAGGCAGAACGTGTGGAAGCTGTTGTTCCGGCACGTGTTCAATCTGCCTGACCGAATTTGGAACGTGCTCGCCCTCAGATGGGCGGGTCTATTCGTTTTTCTCGCGCTTCTGAACGAATATGTGCGGCTCACGCAAACGACCGAATTCTGGGTGAATTCGCGGCTGTTCATTTTCACCCCGTTCGTCATCGGCTTTGCCCTGCTGAACACGCCACTGGTGCTCAAGCACAATCGGGACGACGAGGCAGCCCCTCAGCAGGCAGCGCCGTCCGCCTGATTTGCGCAGTTTCGGGCGGATTTTCGCCTTGGTGGGGAACCAAGCTCGAACAGATGATTGAACCGTCACCTTTGAGCGGTAAAGTTCCCGCGCTTTTTGGGGCGGCGGACAATGGCTCGGAAGATGGCGGACCCTCCTGAGTCCGGGCCCTATCGGCTCGCACTCTCGACGAGTCATTTGCTGCATCGGGCAGAGCAGCTTGCGACGGACCGTTTCGCCCACCTGGTCGGAGACGCTGTCACATTGCGCCAATTCGCGGTGCTGGCGGCGGTCGCAGAGTCGCCCGGCTTGAGTCAGATCGACCTCGTGCGCACCACCGGGATCGACCGGTCCACCCTGGCCGAAATGATGACGCGAATGGAGAAGCGCGGGCTGATCCGCCGCGCGACGTCAGAAGCGGATGGGCGCGTACGATCGGTCACTCTCACAGCTGACGGGCGGGCCGTCTTCCACGCCTCGATCCGGCATGCGCGCGCGGCGGACACGGCGATCCTCGACATGCTGCCGCGCACGAAGGCGAAGTCGCTTCAAAGCATACTGCTGAAGCTCTCCAAGCTCGCCGACGAAGCGGCGGCGAAGGCCGAGCGCGCGGCGCGCCGTCAAGCCAAACGTGAAGCGCGCAGCAAGAAGCGCGACGCCAAGCGCAAGGCGCGCGAGGACAACGAAATCAAAGAACCCAAACGGCGCGAAGAGCGCGTCTAGTCCGCCGAGCGCTGAAGTGCGGGAAGGATGGTTTCTTCCACAATTTCTGGCGTTAGCGGACCGCGATGGATCGCGACAATTGAACCGTTCGCGCCGATGACGAACGTTTCCGGCGCGCCTGTAATGCCTAGTTCGAGACCGAAGCGGCCGTCGGGATCGAGGCCGACATCAGCAAACGGGTCGCCGAGTTCGTTAAGGAAGCGCAGCGTGGCTTCAGGTCGGTCCTTGTAAGCAACGCCTACGATGTCGACGCCGCCCGCTTGCAACGCCATCAATTGCGGATGTTCGGCACGGCATGGGGTACACCAGGACGCAAACACGTTGATCACGTAGGGACGGCCCGCACGAGCCGCGCTCGACACCGGCTCGCCTTCATCAAGCGAAGCAAGCAAATAGCTCGGCGCGGTGCGGCCTAGACGGCCTTCCGAGAAATTGTCGCGTGTCTCTTCGCGCGTCAGCAAGATGACGCCGACGCCGATCAGCGCCAACAACGCGGCGACTGGAATGAGCGCAACGGCGCGGTTCATGGGCGCGGCTCCGACTCACGCGAGCGTCTGGACCAATACGCCAGGCGCAGCACCACGGCGAACGTCAGCACGACGAGCGCCAGGAGCGTCAGCGCGTAGGCGCCCCAGACAAAGGGCCAGCCGCCCCCGATCATCTGCCAGCTCCACGCGTCCGCGCTGCTTCTATGCGACGGCGATAGATGGCCGCGCGCATGTTCATCATCGCAAGCGAGGCAAACAGGAACAGGTAAGCTCCGGCCATGATAAAAAGCGGGCCAAGCATGTCAGGATGAATGGAAGGGCCTCCTGCGCGAAGGATGCTGGCAGGCTGGTGCAGCGTCGACCACCAGTCGACCGAGAAATGCACGATCGGAATGTTGATAAATCCCGCGAGGCAGAGGACCGCCGCCAGACGCGCGGCCTTTTCTTCTTCTTCCACTGCGTTCCAAAGCGCGATGTAACCGAGATAGATGATGAAGAGCACGAGCATCGAGGTCAGCCGTCCGTCCCATTCCCACCATGTGCCCCAGGTCGGCCTGCCCCAGATCGAGCCGGTGACGAGGCAGATCGCGGCGAACACCGCCCCAATCGGCGCGGCCGCGCGCGCGGCCACGTCTGCAAGCGCGTGACGCCAGACTACCGCGACGAAGCTCGCGACGGCCATGAACGTGTAGACGCCAAGCGCCCACCACGCGGCCGGAACATGCACGTACATAATGCGCACCGTTTCGCCTTGCTGGTAATCGGCCGGCGAAAAGAACAAGCCCCACGGCAGACCGACCGCGAACAGCGCAAGCGCAAGCGCAAGCGAGATTGGCGCGGCCCAGGCCGAGAAGCTCATGAAGCGCGCGGGATTGGCTAGGGTGCTCAGCATGTCAGGCGCCGGATGTCAGGTGCCAGAAAGAGGGCGGCGGCGGCAGTGGACATTCTGACACCGGACAAGCTGGCGCCTGACATCTATTCCGCCTGCAACCGGAGGGCGGCGGCCGCGGCGATCGGACCGAGCGCGGCCGCGCCCAGGGCAAGACCGCCAAGGACAAGCATGGCCCCGCCTATCTCTTCGCCAGCCGCAACCGATGCGCCGAAAATGATCGGCGGGGCGAAGAACGGCAGCACAATGAGCGCGATCAAAACGCCGCCGCGTTTGACGCCGGCCGTCACCGCCGCACCCACGAGCCCCGCACCGATGAACGCAGCCATACCGAGCGCAAGGCTCACGGACACAAGCAACGCGCGCTCCGGCGGCGTCTGCAAAGCGATCGCCGCTGGCGCAGCCGCGATGGCGAGGGGAAAACCGATGGCGACCCACAAAGCCGCGCCCTTGGCCAGCACGATGAGTTCGAGCGGCGTGGGCGAAAGCAGCATTTGCTCGAGCGAGCCGTCTTCGAGATCGGCTTGAAACAGACGCTCAAGCGTCGCCAGCACCGCAAGCGCTGCGGCGATCCAGACCAGCGGAGGGCCAGCGCTTTCGAGCAGCGCGCGCTCAGGTCCCATGGCGAGCGGTACGAGCACGGTCGCGCCAAGAAAGAAGCCAAGCGGCGCCAACGCGCCGCCGCCCGCGCCCCACATGAGCGCAAGATCGCGCCGAAGCGTCGCCGCGAATGCGCTCATGCGAGCACAACGCTTTGGAATGGTTCAGCGCAAAGCGGCCCGTGAACCGCGGCGATGACCAGCCCGCCGTCCACCCGATGTGAGTCGACCAGTTCGCGCATCATCTCGCGCCCAGGCTCAT
>DASPMA010000190.1:0-2008 GCA_035627335.1 Binatia bacterium | reverse complement strand
GACGGTCGGGCCGTCGGCGAGCGCTTCCTCAACCAAGCGGTCGAGTGCAGGGTCGTTGAACTGGCGCCACCAATCGGTGAGTTGGACGTCCGCGCCGATGGGCGCGTCACGCCAGGCGGCGGGGAGCGCGGGCGCTTCAGGGCGCTCTTCGGGCATCGTCGAACAAGCCGCGGAGAGCGCCAAGCCAGCCAGCGCCATTGTGCGCAGCGCGTTCATTCCGAAGGACATTCCCGGCCGCTCCTCGCGTTGGCCTGACTGCCAGACGCTCATCTGGGGTCGCGCTTTCAGCTTGACGACACCCTTTGTTAAGATTTAGAGAACGAATGTTCGTTTTATATGCAGCGCAGCGAGCCGAAGCAAGGCCGCGCCCTCGAGGTTTATTTGGCCCGTCTCGCTGACCCCTCCCTGGCCGACCGCCGCCGACGTCAGATCCTGGTTGCGGCCATGGCGTGCTTTCGACGCCGCGGTTTCCACCAGGCGACGATGCAGGAAATCTGCGCCGAGGCGAACATGAGCGCTGGCGCGCTCTACCGCTATTTCGGCTCGAAGGCCGAGATCATCGGCGCAATCGCCGAAGAGAAGCACGCGGATTCGGACAAAGCTTTCCTCGAAGCGACGCGCAAAGGCTCGCTAATCGATGCGCTTTCGCTGATGGCGCGAGAGTTCTTCGATAAATTCGCCGACGGCGATGGCGCCCTGATCGCAGACATTTTCGCCGAAGCCATTCGTGACGAAGCGGTCGCCGCGCCGCTGCTGAAGATCAATCAAAACAGCTTCGATTATTGCGTCGAGGCAATCAAAGCGGCGCAGGCGCGCGGCGAGATCGACGAAAAACTCGACGCGCGCGAGGCAGCCAACACCTTGTTTGCGGCAATAGAAGGCATAGCTCTGAGGCGCGCATTTTTGCGCGACACCGATCCGGACGCCGCGGTCGCGCAATTTCGCGCCCTGGCCCAACGCTATTTGAGCCGCCGATGAATAAGCCCGAACCTCCCGAGCTGTTCAATCGGGCCCAAATTTTGCTGAAGCGCGTTGGCGATGCCGGCGGCAAGGCGTTCCGCAAGGCGCGCGACGTCAGCGTGAACACCTGGAAGGCCGAAGGCGAACCGGATGACGTGCGCCGCCGGCGGCGGATCGTCATGCTCACCGGCGCGGGCGTAGTTGCGGCAATATTGCTGATCGCTGTGCTGACGCGAATTGGCGGCGGCGGCGCCGAGCGCGTGAATGTCGACACGCGCCAAGCCGTGAGCGTGGTGCAGATCGATCAGAGGCTTTTCAGCCCATCCATCACGCTGAACGGCGAAGCGCGCCCCACGCGCGACCTCCAGGTGACCGCGCCGGCGAGCGGCGTACGCATCCTGGAACTCCTCGTGGACGAAGGCGAAACCGTTCGCGCCGGTCAACCAATGGCGCGCCTCGACACTGCGCTCACGCAAGCGCAGACGCGCGCCGCGCAAGCGGCCGTAGCTGAAGCGCAATCCGCGGCAGTGCGCGCGCGGGGCGAATACCAGCGCGCCGAATCGATCCGTGACTCTGGCGCGCTTTCCGCCGAAGCGATCGAGCAGCGCCGCGCGGCGGCGATCGCGGCCGATGCCCGGCTCGCCGCGGCGCGGGCGCAGCTGCAGGAAACCAATGCGCGGCTCGGCGGCGGTTATGTGCGCGCACCGGCGTCGGGCCTTGTCATCGACCGCAGCGCCGAAGTTGGCCGCTCGGTCGAGGGGCAAGTTCTCTTCCGTATAGCGGCGGGCAATCGGCTCGAAGTGGCGACCCAGGTGGCCGAAGCCGACATCCTGGCGCTGCAATCGGGTCAACCCGCTGTATTCGAGCTCGTCGACGGCACCACCGTGCAAGCCCGCCTCTCGCGCCTGCCTGCGTCAATCGATCCGCGCACGCGCACCGGTGAAGCGCTATTCGAATTGCCCGAGCGGTCGCGCGTCGTGGCGGGCATGTACCTGCGCGGCACAGCGCAATTGCCGCCGCGCCCGGCGCTTGCGGCGCCGCAAAGTTC
>DASPMA010000189.1:0-9626 GCA_035627335.1 Binatia bacterium | reverse complement strand
CGCCCTCGACGCAAAGCGCGCCGACGAGCCCCGTTCAGCAAGCGCAGATTACGCCCGAGCAGCGCGAACAATTCCTCGGCCGCGTGCGGCAATATCTCGACATGGCGACCAATCAGATCGGCGGCGGCTCAACGGCGGCGCCAGGCTTCACGGACGAAACCGCCGCGATGCAGCCGGGCACGGATCATCGCTGGAACGTCGAACTCGTCGGCGGCACGAACTATCGCTTCATCGGCGCGTGCGACGACGATTGCACCAATCTCGACCTTGAGCTGATCGATGCATCGACCGGCGGCGTCGTCGCCAGCGACATGCTGCCGGACGACTTTCCGATCGTGGATTTCACGCCGCAAGCCAACGGCCGCTACATCGTGCGCCTTCTGATGCAAACGTGCAGCGTCGCGCCTTGCTTCGCCGGCGCGCGCGTGTTGACAGCGCCCGCGCAAAGCAGTGGCGGCAAGTAGCTCAGGCGTAGGGGAAGCATTCCTCGCGCGGCAGCGACAGGGCGTAGTGCTGCGCGAGGGCTTCGATGGCGCGTTCGTGTTCGGCGTAAGGATCGGAATTGTCCGGCCCGACAACGATGATGCGGAAGTTCACTTGGTTGCGCCCCTCCGGCGGCAGCATCGCCGTCGCCAGCCCTTCGCCGGCGTCCGAGCGCAGCGTCAGAAAAAGCGGCATCGCCCGCGCTACGTGGTCCTTCAGCCCGATGGCCTGCTCGAACACCGGCGCGCCTGCCGGCGCGCGGTAGCTTTCGCGGGCGGCTGCTTCGTAGCGGCGGAAGTACTTGTCGACGGAATGGCGCATCAGCGCGGCTTCGGCTTCCGCCTCCGCTTCAGTCTCAATTCTGAACCAGGTCGCGCCGCCCGGCGCATCGCAGACGTACCGCATGACCCCCGCACTATAGCGCGGAGGTCAGAACAAATTATGGAAATCGCGCCGCCTTCAGCAGTTCAGCAGGGCACGTCCACGGTCACATACCGGTTCGCGTACCGGTCCCACTGCCGCTCGCGCCGCGTGCATTGCTCGCGCCGGTCGCGATCGTCGAGGTAGGGGTCGTATGTGCCCTCATAACCATACTCGCGCTCATAGGCCGAGCCGCCCCGATCGTCGTAATATTCGTCACGGTAGCGCGGGTCTTCGCGATAATAGCTGTCTTCGTAGCGGCACGGATCGTGACAACGCGGTGGGGGAGCGCAGCGGCGATAGTCGTCGCGGCAGCTGTAGCGCGGCTCGCTATTGGCCATCGAACCGATGGCCAGGCCGAGGATCAGCCCGACAGCGCCCGCCGCGAGGGCGTCGCCGTCATCGCGGTCGCGGTAGCGTCGGTGATGGCCGTAGCCGCCGTGATAGCCACGGTCGTAATAGCCATGCCCACGCCTGTCGCGGGCGTCGGCGGCGGTGGGGGCGAGCGTCGTCAGGCCGAGGACGAGCGCCGCCAGCAAAGCTGAGAATTTGCGGATCATAGTTATCGCTCCCGCGGTCAGCGTTGCGCCGCGCTGCCTGAACGCAACCTGAATCTCAAATGAACGGCCGGCGGAACTGACCCGAACGTAATCGTGATGCCCCTGGCCGCGCCGGGGTTGCGGCCTAGGTCTGCGGCCAAGCGGACAAACTGGCGGGGCGCTGTCGGACCGAGGCTCGGCCGGACGTCCTTTGGCTGGGCCAACCTCAAGAGGAGAGACGAGATGCCTTATGTCGACGGGTTCGTGCTGGCGGTGCCGAAGAAGAATCTGGATGCTTACAAAGCGATGGCGCGCAAAGCCGGCCAAGTGTGGAAAGAGCACGGCGCGCTCGATTATGTCGAATCCATCGCCGACGACGTGCCATACGGCGAACTGACATCTTTCCCGCGGGCCGTGCAGGCCAAGGACGACGAGGTCGTCGTGTTCTCCTGGGCCACCTACAAGGACCGCAAAACGCGCGACGAAGTGATGAAAAAGGTGATGGAAGATCCGCGCATGAAAGAGGACATGAACAACATGCCCTTTGACGGCAAGCGCATGATCTTCGGCGGCTTCGAGCCGTTCTTGGAGCTTCACTGAGGGAAGCGCCCGCGACGCGCGCGCCGGATAAGGGAACTTTGCCCGCGAGCCGTGCTGTAGCGGGGCCATTGTCCACAGCGGCGCTTTAAGGCTAGGTACCCGCCGCCCTGGGTCTATCCTGGCGCATGATGGTGGGTGCTCTTTTGGCCAATGCTGCGCCGGAAGCCGGCTTGCGCGGCGCTCTGAACGCCTGTCGCAATCTGCTGGGCTGGGCGATCCTCTTCAGCGCCGGGATCAATCTTCTTTATCTGGCGCCGTCGCTGTTCATGATGCAGGTCTATGACCGCGTCCTGAACACTGGCGGGATGACCACGCTCTTGCTGCTTGGGCTGGTGCTCATGTTCGCGCTGGCGGTGCTCGGCCTTTTAGATGCGACGCGTCAGCGGCTGGGGGCGCGGCTGGGGCTGCGGCTGAACCGGCTACTGGGTCCGGCCGTCATCGACCTCGGCCTTGGCGGGGGCAAGGCGCCTGAGTCCGGCGATGCCGCCAGGGCACAAGCCGGGCGCGACTTCGATACGCTGCGGCAGACCTTCACCAGCCAAGCCGCGTACGCGCTGCTCGACGCGCCCTGGACGCTGGTTTTCGTCTTGGCCTGCTTCCTGATCCATCCGTTCGTCGGCGTCGTCACCCTGCTTGGCGGGGGCGTATTGCTGGCGATCGCGGTGCGTCATGAACAGGTGATGCGGCCCGTCATCGAGCGCTCTTCGGAGATTGCGCCCCGTTATTACGCGGGGCAGGAGGCCGACCGGGCGGCGGGCGAGGCGGTACGCGCTCTCGGCATGCGCAAGGCCATGCTTGATCGCCAGCTCGAGCGCCGCCACGAACTCATCGCCGCGCAGACGCAAACCATTTGGGTGCAATCGGCGTATGGATCGGCGTCACGCTTCTGGCGCCTGGCGCTTCAATCGCTCGTCCTCGCGGTCGGCGCTTATCTCGCGATCGAGCGCCAGATCACGCCAGGCGCCTTGATTGCAGCCTCGATCCTCGCGGCGCGCGCGCTTGCGCCGCTGGAGCAGGTTGTCGCTGGCTGGCGCCAGATCGAGCAGGCTCGCGTCGCGTACAAGAATCTTACCGAACTCATTGATAAAGCGCCGGTCGAGCCGCCGCGCACCGCGCTCCCCGCGCCGCGCGGGGATCTGCGCTTCGAGCGCGTGGCGGTGCGCGTCCCAGATGCGAGTCGCTTGGCGCTGGCGAACATCTCTTTCGATCTTCCGCACGGCCAGGCGTTGGGGATAGTCGGCCCCAGCGGCGCTGGCAAATCGACGCTTGCGCGCGTCGCTGTCGGCGCGCTGGCGCCTGATGGCGGCGTGGTGCGTCTCGACGGCGCCAATCTCGCGGACTGGGACCCGGATACACGCGGGCGCCATGTCGGCTACCTGCCGCAGGACGTCTCGCTCATCGCCGGCACCGTCGGAGAGAATATCCGGCGTTTTCTGCCGCAATCATCGGAAGCTGACGCGCTAACCGTGGCTGCCGCGCAGGCCGCCGGTGCGCACGATATGATCCTGCGTCTGCCGAAGGCGTACGACACAATGCTCGGCTCCCGCGGGCGCGGCCTCTCGCTGGGCCAAGCGCAGCGCGTGGCGTTGGCGCGCGCGCTTTACGGCGATCCAGTGCTGCTCGTTCTCGATGAGCCGAACGCGCACCTTGATGCGGACGGAGAAGTCGCGTTACTCCAGGCGATCAATCATGCCAAGGCGCGCGGCGCGACGGTGCTCTGCATCGCGCATCGCACCGGCGTGATCGGCGCCATGGACCGCATTCTGGTGATGCGCGACGGCGCGATCGAGCATTTCGGTCCGCGAGATGAGGTGCTCCGCACCATGGCCGCGCGACAAGGCGGCGCGCCGGTTACCCCGCTCAGAGCACGAGAGACACAATGAGCGATCTCGCGCAAGCCGATCCGCTGACGACAGACGACGCGCGCAAGGAAATCCGCTTCGGCGTCGGCGTGTTCGCCATCTTTTTCGTGCTTTTTCTCGGCTGGGCGGCATTCGCCCCGCTTGATGCGGCGGTGGTCGCCCCTGGCGTTGTGGTCGTGTCGGGCGCGCGTCAAACGGTGCAGCACCGCGACGGCGGCATCATTTCCAACATTCTGGTTGACGATGGGCAGCGCGTCGAGCAGGGCGAGATCCTGATCGAACTGAGCGCGCCCGAAGTGCTGGCGCGCAAGGAAGCGCTGCTGTCCCAGGTGCTCGATCTGCAGATGCAACGCGCGCAGCTGATGGCGCAGCAGGCTGGCCGCACGCAAATCGAGGCGCCCCGCGAGTGGGTGGCGTTGCCGCCGGAGGATCGCGAAACGGCCGCGCTCGCGCTCGAACGTCATCGCCGCGAAGCTGCCGCCCGCCGCGCCGCTTTGCGGTCGCAGCGCGCCGGCAACGCCGTCGATGCGCGCATCGCCGGCTATCAGGAAGAGATCGTTTCCGTTAACCGACAGCACCAATTGCTTGAAGACGAGCTGGCAGGCGTGCGCTCGCTGGCCGAACGCGGGCTCATGCCGCTGACGCGCGTGCGCGCCCTCGAACGCGCCCAAGCCGAGCTGGACGGGCGCCGCGCCGAGCTGCGAGCCGCCATCGCCACCGCGCTTGAGGATCGCGCCGAACAAGTGCGAGATATCGAGGCGCGGCTAGCGCAGCTCTTGCCGCAGCTTGCCGGCGCCCGCGCCGAGTTAGAAAACACGCTGCTGCGCGCGCCGGTCTCCGGTGTCATTGTCGGCTTGCAAGCCAACACGCTGGGAGGCGTCATTCGGGCAGGCGAGCCTGTTATGGATATCGTGCCGGAAGGGCAGGATCTCATCGTCGAAGCTCAAGTGCGGCCAGAAGACGCCGACGATGTTCATCCCGGGCTCGAGAGCGAAGTACGCATCACGGCCTTCTCTGGCCGTTCGATGCCGCTGCTGACGGGGGAAGTGCAGCGCATTTCCGCCGATCGCTTCACCGATGAACGCAGCGGCGCTGCTTACTTCTTGGCGCGGATTTCGGTGCCGCAGCCCGAACTGCAGCGCTTGGCCGATGATCCGCGCACCCACGCGCAAGTCAGTCCAGGCCTGCCTGCACAGGTCGTTATACCCACGCGCAAGCGCACGGCTTTGCAGTATTTCTTGGAGCCGCTCAACCAGACGCTCTGGGGCAGCTTCCGCGAGAGCTAAGCTTCGCGCGCCTAGACAAGATTCAAAAGCGGCGGCTCGACGTTTTCGTCTAGTCGTGCAGGCCGATTGCGACAGCGTGCAGGTCGTCGCTGATCTGCATGCCGAACCGCGCCATTGCGAATTCGCTTTGAATGGCCTCGAAGCCAGGCAGCGTCAGGGTGATGTCAACGTCCTGTTCGATGTCCTGCCCGTTCGCCGTGTTGACGAGAATGTTCTGCACCGTCCCGTCGGTAATGTTGTGCACGAACGCCGTGATGCCGCCTTCGCCATCGATGACGACGCCTTCCATGCCTGCGAATGCAGCCAAGCCCAGCGCCGCCAGCTGTTCGGTCGTCAGTGATCCTAAAGTTTGGCCGGCCGTGTTCATCGTCTGCTCGACGATGGAGCCCGCATCCGTGACCGTGAGTTGGGTCGTCATCACGGGCACGCCGTTGAGCGTGCTGGTGACCACCGCGCCGAAGCCGATCTCGATCCCGCCGACATTGAAGCCGCCGCGCAGATCGTTCATCTCCGCGTCGTCCATCACTTCGATGTCGTCGCCCCAACCGTCCGTGCTGGCGTAAGCCGGCGCCGAGACCGCCGCCAGCGCGCAGGCGGCGAAGAGGAGGGTGCGAAACGCGCCGCGCATCAGGGGCCCGTGACCGGCGTGATTTGATAAAGTTCGCGCATGCCGAGCATCAGGTCGGTTGGCGAGACGGGGCCACGCGCATCGCCCAGCGGCGCGACCGCCCAGGGGCGCCATTCTTCGGCGCGGTTGTAGGAAGGGGCCGCAGCGCCTTCCGGCGGGCGGCGAATGGCGAGGACTACGCCATTCCAGATCGCCTCGAATTCCTCGCGTGAATATGTCTGCAGGCCGAATGTTGGATCGCCGACAAGGACGCGGTCAGCGCTCACGCCTTTGACCACGACGAAGTGGCGATAATTGTTGTGCGTGATCAGCGCGATCGCCGGCATATTGAGCGTCGCCAGGCGATCGAGCGACAGACGCAGCCCGTCCGCGCCATAGCCGCGGCCCTCAAGATAGGTGCGCATGTCGAGCATCGAAAAGCCGACTTGGCGAATCCGCTCCTGGTCGCCACGCGCGAACATCGATTGAAACACTTCAGCTTCGCCGACGCTGACCCCGTAGTGATAGCGCAACAGCGTCGCGACCGCGGCCGAGCCGCAGCTGTAATCGTATTGCTGGCGCACGACGGTGCGGAACGGAATGTCCCGCCAGCTCATCACGTTCAGTGAGAAATGGCCGCCGCCTTCGCCGTGCGTGCGTACCTGTGCGGCGCTGGGCGCCGTCATTGCGCTCCACGCGGCCAAGCACAAAGCAAGCGTAACGCCGCTCCGCGCAATGCGGAACGGCGCAAGTTTGAGGAATGTCGCCGTCAGCTTCACTGGCCTTCCGGCGGCGCCAGCACGACCGATACGCTCATGCTGGATTGAAGATTGTTGTTGTGGCCCGTGTTGATCACGAAATTGCCAAGGCCGCTGTAGCCGGAGAACGCGCCCGCCCCGAGATTGACTTGTCCCGAGCCGACCGTCTCGCCGATTACTGTGTTGCCGCTGTTGAGGGCGGTCAGCGTCTGGTCAGTGATCATCACGATGTCGACGCCCGTTCCTCCAGCAAGGGCGTCCATGTCTTCCATGCTCAATACCTCGGCAACGTCGGCCGGGCTTGAGCCGGGCATTTCTTGCGCAGATGCGAACGTGGCCGAAGCCAGTCCGCCGGCGAAGATCGCGCCCTTCAGAAACTTGGTCACTGTCTGCATTGGATCAGCGCCTTCTAAGTCGCAAAGCCGATCCGGACCGGCGGGAAGATCCCGCCGGTCCGGCCGTAGGCTTATGGCGTCGAGTTGCCGAACGTGATGTTGGCGTTGGCGCCGACGGCCGTGGCCGCCTGGTTCGCCGAAGCCGCACCAGTGTTCATGCTCGACGTGTTGATGCCCCCGAAGTTGGCGAGCGCGCCGTTGTCGATCGCGATCGACCCGGTTTCGATTTCGCCTTCCTTGAAGCCGTGAGCGTCAACGTTCACGTCAGTCACGACGGCGTCCAACTCCATCGACGTGATGACCATGGTCGTGGTCGAAGCGTCGGTGTTGTAGCTATCATCGATGTCCGTGTTGTAGGACTCTTTGATCTCCGAGTTGAACGAGTCGTCGATCGAGTTGTCGGTATTGTTCGACGCGATCGTGTCGTTGTCCTCGTTGTTCGAGGCGATCGTGTTGTTAGACGCGACCACATCGTCATCCGAGGAATTGTCGGTGTTCACCGAGTTATCGACGTCGTCGCCGGCGATGGACGAACCATTGTCAGCAACCGTCATGTCGTCGCCAGCGTACGAGCCAGAAACGTTGTTCTGGTCGTCGCCCACCAGTGTCGAGCCGTTGTCGACAACCGTTTGGTCGTCGTCGGCTACGTTGGAGTTGGCGATTTGCGTCATGTCGTCGCCGGCTTGGTTCGAGCCGTTGTCAGCGATGTTGGCGTCGTCGCCGGCCTGATGGCCTCCGGCGATGTTCTGGTCGTCGCCAGCAATGTTGCCGCCGGCGATGTTTTGGTCGTCCTCGGCATACGTGCCAGAATTGTTGTTCTGGTCGTCACCCACGACGTTCGAGCCGTTGTCAGCGACGGTTTGGTCGTCGCCGGCCACGTTCGAGTCTTGCGCCAGATCGTCGCCAGCCAGCGCGCCCGAATTGTTGGTGACGTCGTCACCCGCAAGGTTCGAGCCGTTGTCGGCGATGTTCTGATCGTCTTCGACGATCACGCCAGAGTTCTGCGTGAGGTCGTCGCCCGCTTGGTTCGAGCCGTTGTCAGCAAGCGTCATGTCGTCGCCGGCAGCGTTCGAGTTGTTGTCGGCGATCGTTTGATCGTCGCCAGCCTGGTTCGAACCGTTGTCAGCGATCGTCTGATCGTCGCCAGCAATGTGGCCGCCCGCGTTGTTTTGGTCGTCCTCGACCAGCACGCCGCTGTTTTGGGTGAGGTCGTCACCCGCCACGTTGGAGTTCTGGTTCTGATCGTCGCCAGCAACGTTCGAGCCTTCGCGGATGATCGTGAGATCATCTTCCGCGAGGTTGCCGTTGTTCTCGGTCAGGTCGTCGCCGGCGGCGTTGTTGCCGGCCACTTGCTGATCGTCGCCGGCAATATGGCCGCCAGCGATGTTCTGGTCATCCTCGGCATACGTGCCCGAGTTCTGGTTCAGATCGTCGCCGGCATAATTGCCGGAGTTGTTGTTCTGATCCAGGTCGTCGCCAGCGATCATGGAGCCTTCGCGGGCGATGGTCAGGTCGTCTTCGGCGAGGTTGCCGCTGTTTTGCTGCATGTCGTCGCCTGCGATATTGCCGTTCTCACGGGCGATCGTCAGGTCGTCTTCAGCGAGGTTGCCGCTGTTTTGCTGCATGTCGTCGCCGGCCAGGTTCGAGCCGTTGTCAGCGACGGTTTGGTCGTCGCCGGCTTGGTTCGAGTCTTGGGCCAGGTCGTCGCCTGCCACGTTCGAGTCGCGAACGATTTCGAGGTCGTCGCCCGCCACGTTCGAATTGTTGGCTTGCGTCATGTCGTCGCCGGCCAGGTTCGAGTCACGGATGATCGACTGATCGTCGCCGGCTTGGTTCGAGTTGTTGGCGACCGCTTGGTCGTCGCCAGCAATGTTCGAGCCGTTGTCGGCCACGTTTTGGTCGTCGCCAGCGGCATGGCCGCCCGCGATTTGCTGATCGTCGCCAGCATACGTGCCCGCATTCTGGTTCAGATCGTCGCCGGCCTGGTTCGCGCCGTTGTCGGCCACGACTTGGTCGTCGCCAGCGAGGTTCGAGTCGTTGTCGGCGTTCGCGAGATCGTCACCGGCGTTCTGCGAGCCGTTGTCGACGTTGTCGACCCCGTTGCCCGAGAAGTTGCCGTTGCCGCTGTCAGCGACGTCGACCGAAGTAAGGTCGTCGCCAGCTTGCTGCGAGCCGTTGTCGGCGATCGCGAGGTCGTCGCCGGCGTTCTGCGAGCCGTTGTCGACATTGTCGACGCCGTTGCCCGAGAAGTTGCCGTTGCCGCTGTCGGCGACCGAAGTGAGGTCGTCGCCGGCTTGCGTTGAGCCTTCGCGCAGGATGTTTTGGTCGTCGCCAGCATAGTTGCCGGCATTGTTGTTTTGGTCGTCGCCCACTTGGGTGGAGCCGCCGTCCACAACATTGGCGTCGTCACCAGCATTGGCCGAGCCGTTGTCGACATTGTCGACGCCGTTGCCCGAGAAGTTGCCATTGCCAGAGTCGGCGACCGAAGTGAGGTCGTCGCCAGCCTGTTGCGAGCCGTTGTCGGCCACAGCTTGATCGTCGCCGGCGAGGTTGTTGCCCGCGTTGGCGAGGTCGTCACCAGCATTCTGCGAGCCGTTGTCGACATTGTCGACGCCGTTGCCCGAGAAGTTGCCGTTGCCGCTGTCTTGCGTCAGGTCGTCGCCGGCGTTCTGCGAG
>DASPMA010000188.1:0-4110 GCA_035627335.1 Binatia bacterium | reverse complement strand
CGTCACGAACGGACGGCCCGCGCGCTCGGAAGCGCCCTGGATTGCGCGCGCCAGCAATTCCTTGCCAACGCCGCTTTCGCCGGTGATCAGCACCGGGATGTTCGACGCCGCCGCGCGCTTGCCCATGCGGACAACCGGGCCCATCACCGGGGCGTTCGCCACCATGTCGTCGAATGAGAGCTGCCCCGACGCGCGCTTCTTCATGCGCACGACTTCGGTCTTCAGGTTCGACATTTCGAGCGCGTTGCGGATCGAGACCATGATCCGTTCTGGCGAAGCGGGCTTCACGAAGAAGTCCGTGGCGCCCGCTTGCATCGCCTGCACAACGGTGTCGATACCGCCGGATGCAGTCAGCACGATGCACGGCAGGTCCCCGCGGCGCATGCGGATTTCCTTGAGGGCCTCTTGGCCCGTCATGCCCGGCATTACGAGATCCAGGAGGACGCAATCGATATCGGCATGCGCGTCGACTTGATCGACCGCCTGCTGGCCGTTCTCCGCGGTGCGCGTGCTGAAACCGTTGCGCTCGACTGCCGCCTGCAACAGGCGGCGCTGCGCCGGATCGTCATCGACGATCAGGATCGTCTTCGTCATGTGAACCCACCACCAAATTTCGTCGCGTTTCTCTTCTTGGAAACGCTGATCGTTGGCGGGACCATAACCAAGGGAGGTTCAGGTCGCGTTAAAATGGCACACTCATCTGCGATTTTCGTAAGCCCTCGTAGGCATTAGATGAATGCGATGTTCACCACGTCCTTCCCCGCATGACCGACGAACGCGACCCAGAGCGCAACCGCATCACTGCGCGCATCGGGCGCGTAGCGCAGGTCGGCGCCAACATGTCGGGCGCCGTTGTCGCGCGCGCGACGGGCGCCGATCAAGCGGCGTTGGCGAAAGCATTGCGCCAAGCACTGGGCCGCTCCAAAGGCCCGCTAATGAAGGTCGCGCAGCTCCTCGCCACCATTCCCGATTTGTTGCCCCAAGCTTACGCGGAGGAATTCCGCAAACTGCAAGCGCACGCCCCTGCCATGGGCTGGCCGTTCGTGCAGCGTCGCATGCGCGCTGAGCTTGGTGAGAAATGGGAAACCAAGTTCGCGTCGTTCGATCGCACCGCCGCGGCCGCCGCTTCGCTCGGCCAAGTCCACCGCGCCACAGCGCACGACGGTCGCGCCCTGGCTTGCAAGCTCCAGTATCCCGACATGGCCAGCGCCGTGGAAGCCGACCTCGGCCAGCTGCGGACGTTGCTCGGTCTGTTCAAGTCGATGGACAAGACCATCGACAGCACCGAAGCCGTCGAAGAAGTCGGCGAGCGTCTTCGCGAGGAGCTGGAGTACGACCGCGAGCTGAAGCACATGCGCCTCTTCGCGCTGATGCTGGCCAATGAGCCGTGCATCAAGACGCCGGAGCCGGTTGAGGACCTGTCAACCAAACGCCTACTGACCATGACGTGGCTGGAAGGCCGCGGCCTGATGTCGTGGCTCGAAGAGCCTCAGGAGACGCGAAACCGCATCGCCGAGCTCCTTTTCAAGGCTTGGTGGTGGCCCATGACGCATTACGGCGTCATTCACGGCGACCCCCACCTCGGCAATTACGCACTCACCGAAAACGCCGAGCGCCTGCATCTCTTGGACTTCGGCTGCGTGCGCATCTTCCCGCCGCGTTTCCTCGACGGCGTCGTCGGCCTCTGGCGCGGTCTCAAGGCCAACGACATGGACCAGGTCGTCCACTCCTATGAAATCTGGGGCTTCAAGAACCTCAACGCCGAGCTGATCGAAGCGCTCACTATGTGGGCGCGCTTCATCTATGGCCCCTTGCTCGACGATCGCGTCCGCACCATCGCCGACGATGTGCCGCCCTCGATGTACGGCCGGCGCGAAGCGTTCGAAGTGCGCAAGCGCCTCAAGACGCTCGGCCCTGTCCTCATTCCGCGCGAATTCGTGTTCATGGACCGCGCCGCCATCGGCCTCGGCGCCGCATTCCTGCACCTGCGCGCCGAACTCAACTTCGGCCGAATGTTCGCCGAAAGCGTGGTGGATTTCTCGACGGAAGCTTTGACGGGCCGTCAGAACGAGTCGCTAGGCGCGGTGGGCCTCGCTTAGGCGCCCATCGCCAGCATCGTGCCTTGATGGGCGGCAAGCGCGGCCACAAGCACGCCTTGCACGCTCATCCGATACACGACGCGCGACGAACCACTCCAGCAAGACGCCAGCAGAACAAGGCTTGATAGCGCCGTCGCCGGCACGAGCCAGTAAAGATTGCCTGCGAACTGCGCGGCCAGCGGCCAAACGAGTAGCGCCCCGATGTGTGTCGTCGCGGCGAGGGTGCACCCAGGCGATCTGCTGGCGCTCGCATCTGCCATGTTTGCGGCAGCGGGATAGAGCGCGATCGCCAGAACGACCGCCGCAGCCAGGAACAGCGTCCACATATCAGCCTGTCCCACCGCAACTGCGACGCCGAACCCCAGCATCGCGCCGAACGCGCACGCGCCAATAAGCGTAATCAGCCGCTCAGAGCGATGAAAGTCCGTGCGGGCCACGGGGAGCGTATCAACAGTGTGGGACGCGTAGGTCATCGAGGTTCTGCCTGTTTTCCGCCGCACAACGGACAGGACCTCAACCTTGTTCCGCCAGCCTTGCGAGCGCGCGCGCCATGTGCGTTATGGAGCACGGGAGGGAGTCGCTCACGGAATGGAACACAACAACCTGATCACGACCTTGGTGGCCGCGATCGTACTGGCGTTCGTGTTTGGCTTTCTCGCCCAGCGTCTCCGTCTTTCCCCCATTGTGGGCTACTTGGTCGCCGGGGTTGCCGTCGGACCCTACACACCGGGCTTCGAAGCGGACATCGATCTCGCGTTGCAGCTCTCCGAGATCGGCGTCATCCTGCTCATGTTCGGCGTTGGGCTGAAGATTTCCGTCGAGGACATCTGGTCCGTGCGCTGGGTCGCTATTCCGGGCGCCTTGGCGCACACGCTGCTCGTTGCGTTCTTCGGCATGGCGGTCGGCATTATGTTCGGCCAGCCGATCGGCGAGGCGATCCTGCTCGGCTCGGCCCTTTCCATCGCCAGCACCATCGTCTTCTTCCGCGCGCTCGAAGACAGGCGCCTGATGAAGACCGAGGAAGGGCGGCTGGGGGTGTCGTGGCTGCTCGTCGAGGACCTGTTGATCGTGATCGCCATCGTCGTCTTGCCCGCCCTTGTCTGGGCCAGCAGTACGGATGGGGCGCAGGTGTCTCCGCTGCGCACGCTTGCGGCCCTGGGCGTCACCTTCGCCAAGATCGCTGGCTTTGTGGCGCTGATGCTGATCGTCGGCGCGCGCTTCTTCCCATGGCTGATCGTGAAGATCGCCCACACCAGGTCGCGCGAGCTGCTTTCGCTCGGCACGCTGACGCTTGCGCTCGGCGTGGCCTGGGTCGCCTATGCCTTCTTCGACGCCAGCTTCGCACTCGGCGCCTTCCTGGGCGGGCTTGCGCTGAACGGCTCGCGCTTCAGTCACCGCGTTGCGGAAGATTCTCTGCCCCTGCGCGACACGTTCGCGGTGCTGTTTTTCGTCGCCGTCGGCATGCTGTTCGATCCGACTTCCGTCCTGGATCAGCCGGTCGCGCTGGCGGCCGTTGTCTTCGTCGTGATCGGCGTCAAAGCAGCGCTCGCCTATTGGCCGCTGCGCATGATGGGCCAGTCCGCCTCGGTGAGCGCCCTGGTCGCACTGGGCACAGCGCAAATCGGCGAGTTTTCGTTCGTGCTCGCGAATATGGGACGTCAGCTCGAAGTAATGAGTGTTGAGACGTACAACCTGATCCTGGCCGCCTCACTGATCTCTATTGCGGTCAACCCGTTTCTGCTGCGGTTCGTGCCGGCGATCGAGCCGAAGCATGCCCCGGAAGCCGCGAACGCCTAGCAAAAAGGAGGCTGCCTCCGGCAGCCTCCAGTTTTATACGTGTTGTGTTTGATTGATTAGGCGGTGCGCCGCTTCGTGGCGAAGTCCACTATCGACAAGAGCAGGAACGCCACCCCCACTGAGCCAACGATCACGGCCGGCACCGACATCGCGTAGAGGACCTCGCCGTCGTGATCGAGATTGCTGAGCACGAAGCCCGCGGCGACAAAACCTC